>CAYRGR010000162.1:0-2519 GCA_964423755.1 uncultured Candidatus Peribacteria bacterium | reverse complement strand
TATTACCTATTCAGGCTACATGAACTTGAGTTGATGTGGTAAGTACTACTTGAAGTTATGTAATGCAATTTGATAATAAATTTTTTATTTCTTGAACTTGAAATGTATTAAAAGCTTGAATTGTAGGTTGATGACTTGTGTGATATTGGGATATGGAAACTTTGGTATCAAGTTGAATATTAAAAGATATTAGTGGTCATTGAAATGATTGAATTTTTACTTGAAGTATTTTACCACAGCTTGTTAGTGCAAAAAATGGTTGATGACTATATTTTAACTCTTGAGTTATAGCAATACCGGATCCTAATAAGAATTTTGTAGAAAAAAATGAATTAACTATTTTTGCCATAGCAAAGCTTGATAAGTTTACAAATCCTTTTCCTAGGATATTAGATTGATGAATGTCTTTTAATATGGTTATTACATGTAAAAGATTTTTACTTACATGATCTGTTAATCAAGATGATTGCAGTGATCCAGATTTAGATCTTTCATCTTCATTTTTTTGAGCTCCACAAGAAGCAAGTTTTCAGATTTGATATTGAATACTCGCATCTTCAAATCAATTTATTTGAAATTCTTCTATAATATTATCTAATAAAAGAATCTCAAATACTATTCAATTAAATAAATATCATACAATTATTTGGAGATTAAAAAATACTAAAGCAGATCTTTTTATAGATGGAAAATTTATAGAATCTATTGTAAACAATAGTTTTATTCCAATTAAAGCTCCTTCATATTATAAGTATATTTATTTATGATGATTTGATGTAACAAGTCGTTTGAGAGACTGGAATGGTATTATCGACGAAGTCCGTATCTATAACAGAGCTCTTTCAGACTCAGAAATCCAGACTTTGTATAATGCTACGAAATAAAAAACTTTTGATTTTTTGTGTAAAATTCATATACTAGTAATGTTTTAGGGTTATAACCATAAATTATTATGAATTACGAGATGTTTCTAGATTACATTCCTAAATGATTTAATTTTGATTCTTTATGATATGAAAGAAGGGATTATTTAGATTTGATCAGCAAATATAATGATACAAATGTGATTAAAATTATTTCTTGAATTAGAAGAATTTGAAAAAGTTATATTTTAAAGCAATACATAGATTCTTTATTAAAGAAGAGTGTTTTATTAAATGATATATTTTATTTACATCTAGAAGATGATAGATTACCGAATGATTTTAATCTTAACGATCTTAGAAAATTATTTAATTATTATATTGCAAATTATAAAAAAAATTCGATATTTTATGTTTTTCTTGATGAGATTCAAAATATTCCAAATTGGGAAAAATTTATCAGAAGTATTCAAGAAAAATACTCCGAAAAATGTCAGATATTTATTACCTGATCAAATTCAAATCTATTATCTAGTGAGTTAAGTACTGTTCTTACTTGAAGATTTGTAGAATTTGTTGTTTATCCTTTTTCATTTAAAGATTATTTATGATTTAAAAATATTAAGCTGAATCTAGTTAATCCAGATAAATATGATTATTTTGAAGATTATTTTGTTTATTGATGAATGCCTGAAATAATTAAATTTACTGAAAATGAAACAAAAAAACACTATTTAAACACTTTGGTAGAAAGTATTTTATTTAAAGATATTGTACAAAGATATAATATCAAAAAAACACAATTTTTAGAAAATCTTTTAAATTATATTTATATTACTACATGCTCTTTACTTAGTGTTAATTCCATTGTTAAATATTTAAAACAAGAAAATAAAATTCTTGATTATGATACCGTAAATTCTTATCTTAATTATTTAGAAAATTCATTTCTTGTTAATGAGCTTAATTGTCTTTGAATAAAAACAAAACAAATTTTAAAAGGTAAGAAAAAATATTATGCTTTTGATACATGAATTAGAAATTTTGTTTCAAATGATTTTAGTAAAGAAAAAATTTTAGAAAATTTAGTTTATCTTGAGCTTAAAAGGAGATGATATGAACTTAGTTCAATCGAAGCTGATAATTTTGAAATTGATTTTTATGCTAAAAAAAATAATGATATTATATATTTTCAAATTAGTTATAGCATTAAAAATCAAACAACATATGATAGAGAAATAAAAGCTTTATTTAAAATTAAAGATAGTTATAAAAAAATAATTCTTACTCTTGATGATATTTCAAAAAATGATAAAGGAATTGAAATAATAAATCTAATTGATTGGTTATATAAAAACTAATTTTTTACTTTCTAATCATATATCAATATGAAAAAAACAATATTTTATCATCCTCGTATAGATAAGGCAATGCCTTATCTCAACAGGCCTCGTACAGATAAGGCACTGCCTTATCTCAACAGTCATCAATATATCAATAGATCAGGTTTTACCCTAGTAGAATTAATCATAGTAATATCAATCATTGCAATACTAGGAACTATATGATTTGTATCATATAGTTGATACACAAGTAGTGCTAGAGATAGTGCTCGTGTTTCAGATTTAGGTAATATTAGAGTAGGATTAGATTTAT
>CAYRGR010000161.1:0-2537 GCA_964423755.1 uncultured Candidatus Peribacteria bacterium | reverse complement strand
AACGTATTAGCGGTAGCTTCAAATATGTGAGCAAAAAGCTGTAATGATTTACTTATAAAAGATCCAAGTAAAAAAAACAAAGATTGAGTTTATTATATCAATCCCACAATGTCATCATCTAATTCATGAACATTTCAAGTGTACTGTGATATGACAACAGATTTGGGTGGGTGGACATTGGTAGCATGGAATAAATGAATCTCTAATAAAGTATGAAAAGATTTTTTTGTTACAGATAATAATGTTAAAGATTTAGCATATAAAGATTTAAATAATAATGCAGCTTCTGTTAATACAGAATATTTTTCAAATTTAGTAAATACAAATGGTGCAATGTTAAAATCATTAGTATATTCATCAAAACCTATAATTGAAAATAATTTTTGAAAATGGGATTACAATAATGTTAAATGTACTTGAATTTTGAGACATAGTGCCAGAACTGCATGATGTGATGGTCAAAATGCAAATGACGGCTATGGTAGTGCTGATAGATTTAATATTGTTGTTTTTAATGGTCATCAATGAATAGTTCCATATTGGTTATTTGAGTGATATGAGTTGTGTTATTCTTGAAAATGATGGTGTAATTTTGAATTTTATTTAAGATAAATCTATTCAAGCTTGGGCTTGAAAATAGAAAAAAATTGATAAAAAAATTTTTTGATTATAATACTTGTATATTTTCTAATTTTATTTTATTGTGACTACAATTTATAATGATTTAATTAATGTACCTTCTTTTTGAAAGAAAAAAGAAAATTTTAAACAAGAAAGATGAGATATAATTTTTTATTGTCGTGATTGTAAAAAGACTGTAGAAGTTAAAAAAAATGATACAAAAAAATATATTTATGAGTGTAAAATATGTAAAAATAAGAATATTTCAATTGGTACAGAAGAATCAATAAAAGATTTCTATACTCAATAAAATTTAATTTATAATTAAAGAGAATTAATTTCTTTAATTTTTCAGTTTTTTTCTTTATATTTTATTATATATTTATAGTAATTATAAAATTCTATTGTTTTTTGGTTTTTTTTAAATAGTATAATTTATACTTATTACAAGCGTTGATTAATTTATTTTTAGTATAATTAATTTTAAAAATTTAAAAAAAACTTGATTTTTATATACTTATATATATACTAAGTATATAAATTATTTTAATTACTAATTAATACAATATGATTGATAATAAAAAAGAAGCCTTAAAATCTGCTCTTGCAATGATAGAAAAGCAATTTTGAGCATGATCTATTATGAAACTTTGAGATAAAAAATTAGTTAGAGTTCCTACTTTTTCATCTGGTAGCATTTCTCTTGATAGAGCATTATGATGATGATATGCAAAATGAAGAATTATAGAAATTTATTGACCAGAATCATCTGGTAAGACTACTCTTACATTACATGCCATAGCTGAAATTCAAAAAGTATGATGAACAGCCGCTTTTGTAGATGCAGAGCATGCTTTAGATCCAGAATATGCTCGTAAAATATGAGTAAATACAGATGATTTAATCGTTTCCCAACCAGATTATGGTGAGCAAGCATTAGAAATTGTAGATGCATTGATTAGATCTGGAGCTATAGATTTGGTTATAGTTGATTCTGTAGCAGCACTTGTTCCAAAAGCAGAAATAGAATGAGCAATGTGAGATTCTCATATGTGATTACAAGCAAGATTAATGAGTCAAGCATTACGTAAAATAACTGGTATTATTTCTAAATCAAATACAACAGTTATTTTTATTAATCAAATTAGAATGAAAATATGAGTAATGTTTTGAAATCCAGAGACCACCACTTGATGAAATGCTTTAAAATTTTATGCATCTCAAAGGATAGATATTCGTAAAAAAGATAAAATAGAGACTTGATCTTGAGATTTAAAAGAAGCCACATGAAATAAAGTAAAAGTTAAAGTTGTTAAAAATAAGATAGCTCCTCCATTTAAAGAGGCCGAATTAGAACTTATGTTTAATGAATGAATTTCTAAAGTGTGAGAAGTTTTAGATATATGATCTGATATTAATATTATCAAAAAATCATGAACATTTTATACTTATTGAGATTTTAAATTATGACAATGAAGAGAAAACGCAAAACAATTTTTAAGAGATAATCCTAAAATTTCTAAAGAAATAGAACAAAAAATTAAAACAATTAATGATTAAAAAAAATAAAAAATATATATTTGAAGAAGATTATTTTATTGTTTTACATTAGTGAGACCTAGTTTGATTTAAAAAGTTTTTAAATGAAAAAAAACCTAAAAGTTAATTGTAATATCATTAATTAGTAAAACTTAAAAAATAATTATTAAAAAAACTCATTTTCTATATAAAATGAGTTTTTTTTGACTAATAAAAATTAATAAATATAAATAAATTCAATTTTTAATTGAACCATGTTTTTATTAAAAATTATTGATCTTTAAAATAATGTATATAAAACAAAAATAAAGTTTTTAACTAAAAAATAAAAATTAAATATAAAAAAATAAAAAAGGAGGTAAAAATAAAAATAAATT
>CAYRGR010000160.1:0-2564 GCA_964423755.1 uncultured Candidatus Peribacteria bacterium | reverse complement strand
TATTTCAAACATCTTCTAATACTTCTTCATTAGAAGGTAGTATATTATTATCAGAAGGTAGTGCATCATTATCATTTGAAGAAGAAAATAATCATCATATATTCATTGAAAAATCATTATTTTCAACTCAATTATATTCTATATCTGAAGCAAAAATTATTTTATGTATTTTTTCTAAATCATACATTAAATCATAATCTGAGTTTTCTAATTTTCAATCTGTATAAAGTCCAATACTAGATATTGCTTGAATTTGTTTAGTTTTAACATCTATTTTCTTTTGAATTTGTTTATATAATTCAGAAATTTCTATAGATAATTTATTTAATTCTTCGACTCTAATTGCACCATCTAGAAATTCATCTTTCATATGAGACATAATTATATCTATTCATCATCATGATAAAATTTCTTCCATTTCTGAAACTGTAAAATCTTGTTCAAACCAATCAAAACCTAAAATCGCATTTAATTCTTTTGCACTATTCTCTAATTCTTTTTCTAAATAAGATGTTCTTAATTTAAAATCTCATTGATCAACCTTTTTATATAAATCTAATCAGGTACTATCTCAAAATCAATCAAATCAAAAAGTATTAATAGGTATAAAAAATGTAAGTAAAATTGCAATAATTTTTTTCATAAAAAGTTTATATTTTAAAGTTATTAATTAACTTCTAATACTCATTTATTAATACTTAATGATATTATATCACTTATTTTTTTATTTATCAATAGATTTGATATTTCTGTTTCAATCACATCTTGAATAAACCTTCTTATTGGTCTAGCTCAATATTCTGGATTATAAGTTTTAGATAAAATATAATTAATTACTTTTGAATCATATTTTAATGTCTTATTCATATCTTTTAATCTATCATTTAACTGATTTAATTGTAATTCTATAATTTTTTTAATAACATTTTTATTTAATGGATCAAATACTATAGTTTTATCAATCCTATTTAAAAATTCTGGTGGAAACATTTCTTCTAAATTTTTAATAACTTTATCTTTTATTTTTCAATAATCTTTAATAATATTAGCTTCATTACTTCAAGAAATATTAAATCAAATTTGTCATGCTTTAGAACTAAATTCTTCTCATCAAATATTTGATGTCATAATAATTATAGTATTTTTAAAATTAATATTTCTTCATTTAGCGTCTGTCAAACTTCATTCTTCTAAAATTTGAAGTAAAATATTAAAAATTTCAAAATTTCATTTTTCAAGCTCATCAAACAATATTATACAATATGGTTTTCTGCGTACTTTTTCTGTCAACATTCATCATTCTTCATATCATACATATCAAGGTGCTGATCATAATAATTTAGAAACAGATGCTTTTTCACTATATTCTGACATATCTATTTTAATCAATGCTTTTTTATCTCAAAAAAATTCAGAAGCTAATATTTTTACAAGTTCTGTCTTACCTACTCATGTCGGTCATAAAAACAAAAAACTTCAAATAGGTCTATTTTTATCTGCTACTCATGTCCTACTTCTTTTTATAGAATCTACAATTGATTTAATTGCATTATCTTGTCATATAATATGTTTTTTAATACTTCATTCAATCTTTTTTAATTTTTCTAAATCTTCAATATTTAAATTTTGAATAGGTATTCATGTAATTTGATTTATAATTTGTTGGATATCTTCTTTTGTAATATGTAATCTTTTTTCAAAAGGAATTTTTACTCTTCATCTAGTTTCTTTAATTTTATTTTCTATTTCTTTTTGTTTTTCTTTTGCTTTTATTGCTTTTTCATATTTTTGAGAAATTACAAAATTATCTATTTCTTTTTGTATATTTTCTAATTCGAGTTTGTATTCTTTTATATTATCTTCAATATAATTGTATTTCATACTTTTTCTACTACAGGCTTCATCTATTAAATCTATAGCCTTATCTGGCAAATATTTATCTGTAAGATATCTAATAGAATAATCTACAGCTCATGAAATAGCTTCTTCTTCAATAATTAAATTATGATATTCTTCAAATCATTCTTTTAATCAAGTAATAATTTCTTTTGCAATTTCTTTTGAAGGTTCATCTACTTCTATTTTTTGGAATCTTCTTTCAAGCGCGCTATCTTTTTCTATATATTTTTGATATTCATTTAATGTTGTAGCTCAAATAATACATATTTTTCATCTTCACATAGCTGGTTTTAAAATATTAGCTGCATCTAAAGTACCTTCTCAAGATCATGCTCAAATAATAGTATGAATCTCATCTATAAATAAAATTATTTCATTTTCCAATTTAGAAGCCTCTTCTATAATTTGTTTTATTCTAGATTCAAATTCTCAACGATATTTTGTACCAGCAACCATTGATCATAAATCAAGATTTATGATTCTTTTATTTTTCATTGCTAAAGGTACTTCTCATTTAGAAATTCTTAAAGCTAATCATTCTGCTACTGCAGTTTTACCAACTCATGGCTCTCATACTAAACATGGATTATTTTTAGTTTTTCTATTAATAATAGATATTAATCTTTCTATTTCTTTATCTCTTCATATTATTTTATCAATTTTTC
>CAYRGR010000159.1:0-2619 GCA_964423755.1 uncultured Candidatus Peribacteria bacterium | reverse complement strand
TTTGCATGAGCATCTATTTTTTGATTTTTTTATTATTCAAATAAACAAATATTTTTTTTAGTTTTATGATTTTGTTTAGTAATGCTTTTATGTAGGATATTAGCCTGAATACATTATCCTAGTGATATTATTTTTTGATTTATAATTTGAATAATTTGAGCATATATTGTGTATAAATCAAAAAATAATAAATTATTTAGTAATTATCTAATTCCCTATCCTATTAAAATAGCAAAATATTTAAAATTATAATATTTTAGAAACTCTATATTTTCTTAAAAATAAATTTATATGAATGATATTTATGATATTAAGAATATATTAAACATATCGCCATTTTTTAAAGAAACTGTATATTTAATAATTTTATTTTTAATAATTTTAGTATTTATTTATTTATTTAAAAAATTCAAAAAAAAATATATAAATATTATTGAGACTAAAGAAAATTTGATAAAAAATAATTTAAATTTAAAAAATCTTTATTTAAAAAAATTAAAAAATTTAAATATTAATGATCTAAATTATTTTTTAAAAATAAGTTACATTGTAAGAGAATTTTTAGAAAAAACATGAACTATAGATAAATCTACAAAAAAAACTTGTTATGAAATTAAAAAAAATACTGAAATTGAATATTTATATGATTTAATAAACGATTGTGATAAATTTAATTTCTCTAAAACTCAAAGCACAACAAAAGATAAAGAAGATATTTTGAATAGAGCAATAAAAATTATTCTAACTTTAAATATTTAGTATATATTTAATATATCTAAACTAAACAAACACTCGTGCGGAGCACAAGCTAATTTACTTTACTTTAAAAGATTTTTAAAATTAAAATTTAGGAAAACCAAATTTACTTGGGCATATATATGCCTTAAAAAATTGTTCGATTCCGCCAGCTGGCGGATAGTCTAATTTAAAGTGTTTTTAAAAAGAAAAAAACGAAAATTAAATTTTATTAGATATAGGTATACTAAAAATTGCAAAAATAATTTTATAGATCTATTTCAAATCTGTTTTCTTTTCAGGTCAAAACATTTTCTACTACTTTTAAAATATCATTTAATTTAGTTTCCCTAAAATTAATATTTGGATTATTATTTCAGAAAAAATTAGTTTTTACAATATTTGGATTTATAATACAAACAAAATAATCTTTTAATTCATTTTTAATACTTCATGCAAATCATCTAATTCAAAATTTTGATGCTTGATATACAGCTCACAATTTAAAAAATTTTTTAGCTGCTATACTTCATACAAATATTAATTTTGCATTTTTATTTAAATTATTTAATAAATGTTGCAACATAAATATGGGTGCGTAAAGATTTGTCTGCAATGTTTGTAAATTTTTATCTGCCGATATATTTTCAAATTCATCAAAAAATCAAACTCCAGCATTAAAAATAATTGAATCGAAATGAATATTTTTATCTTTAATTTTATTAACAAAATTATTTATTTCATTAAAATTAGTAAGATCACAATAAAAAAAAGAAATTTTATCAAGTTTTGGATCATTTCTAGAAATTCAAAATATCTTATATTTTGTACACAAATTATTTGCTAAATAATTTCCAATTCAAGATGACACTCAAGTTATTAAAATATTTTGCATAAACTATATTATATTTATAATTAAACTCAGGATTTAAATTAAATTAAATTAGTTCTTTAGGCAACGAAGACTTACTGAATTTGCTCGTCTACCAGTTTGAAAAACAATCTTAGTATCACTTATTTTAAAAAACCAAGCCAAATTATATCCTGAATCAATAAATGGAGATGATGTCCAATAAGTACCGTAAGTACCTTGATTATTGTATGTAGCATTAAAAAAACGAGCACCAGCAAGTGGCAATTTCAAAATATTAGATACACTTATATCATTATACCAAGATGGATCATTTGTAAAACTTGGATTTATATTTAATATAGCCAATTTCCATTCATATACAGTAGGCACATGATATCAATTAACACAAGGTCATTTCATTTTAATTTTTTGTTCAGCAGTTTGAGTATAGTATGTTCATCAGCTAAAAGTAGTGCCAAATCATCACCATAAATCATGATTTTGTGAATTTAACCAATCTTGTGGTTCTAAAGATGTTTTATAAAAATCAGTACTTAATTCACTTGCTACAGGTCAATTTGAAGCATTTGCTGATGTAATATCTGTATTTCTTCACCATTGAAAATAACTTCATTGTACATTTGTCATTCTATTTGTTGGTATTATATTAGTTCAGTCTGGATTTTGTACTGGAATAGTATTATATCAAGCAGATGTCGTAGCTCATACATTACAAGCAGCCCATATTTGTCAGTTTGGAAGTTTGATATTTGGAGTATCACATCCTGGATAAGTACCAGCAGAAGTATCATATCTTCAATAAAGTTCCCAAAGAGCAACTCATGTTCATGATATAATATTTGTATTAGTTAAATATGCTTTGTAATTTCATCATGTATGAGTAATTATATCCACTCAAGTTCAGCTTACTTGAATAGGAATTAGTGTACCACTTTGTAGCAGTATTCAAAGTTGATCTCATTTAGTAGTAGGAAATCTATTTGTGTAATCTGCTGCATAAGCTTTGTTGA
>CAYRGR010000158.1:0-2627 GCA_964423755.1 uncultured Candidatus Peribacteria bacterium | reverse complement strand
ATGATAAAATATTGTTTGTTTCATATTGATATATGATTAGAAAGTAAAATTAGAGAATAATTTATTTTTTTATTTTTTAGCTATTGTATCTAAAAAAATTAATTTATAATTCGCTTAATTTACTAATCTTGTAGGCTAATAAACTTATAAAAAGGTATTATCTGAATATCTTTTTTGTTATTTTTTATATTTTCTTCCTGATCAAAAGTTACAATATACCCTTTATCATGAGAAAATTTATTCATAGCATACAATAATCCGTCCAACTCTCTTTTTCTATTTTCTGGGTTAATTTTAAAACAAGATTGTATTACTAATTTCATTTTAAGTCAATCTTTGATTATAAAATCACATTCTTTATTTGTATTACTATCTTTGTAATAATACATTTCTTTATATTTTCTCTTTAAATGAGAAAATATCATATTTTCAAATAAATTTCAATAATTTTGGGTAACATTAAATCAATGTGATATTTGTCAGTTATCAAAAGTAAAATATTTTTTATTGTAAGATATTTGTCTTTTTGCAGAAAATGAAAACATAGGAAGCTCATAAAGTAGATAAACATTATTTAAATAATCAATATAATTTTCTACTGTATGGACACTACTTAATCATAAAGTATTTTTTATATTATTGTAAGAAACTTCTTTTGTAATATTTGAATAAATCATGTATAAAATATCCTTTATTTTCTTTTGATATCTAATATTATATCTTCCAAATATATCTTTTGTAATAGTAGACTCTACAAGATTTTTTATATAATAATCTGGAGGAATATTTTTTTGATAAATTTCAGGAAATCATCAATTTTGTATGTATTTATCATACAACTCAATAAAACTAGATTTATATATTCAATCAGAAAAATTGTTTAAATTAAAATCAAATTTATTAAAACTCAGGAATTCATCTAAACTAAAGCTATACATTTCAAATTGCAAGTATCTTCAAGTAAGATGGGTTCATAACTCCTTGGAAAGTAGATTAGAATTGCTTCATGTAAGCAATATATTATATCAATTTCTTGACAATCTGTTTATAAAAAGCTCCCATTTTGGTAAATTTTGTATTTCATCAAAAAATAATATTTCAGTATCTTTTTTTAGAAAATAAGCAAGAAAGTTGTCGTAATCAAATTTTTCCAAATCTACTCTTTCATCATCAAAATTAAAATAAGCATATTTCTTATTTTTTATAAGATTCATTCAAACAACAGACTTTCAACATCTTCTTGGTCAGACTATAACTTTAACTATTTTTTGATCAATATATTTATTTATCTCATCCTCAATATTTCTTTTTATGAGAGCGTTGTTTTTATAAATATTTTCTATCTCCAATCTTTGGGAATTTATTATTTCATTCATATGCAAATACATAAAATTATACAAATTTGTGCATATTATATATTTATTCTACACAAAAACAAATTTAAATCAAAAATGATTTAAGATTTGAAAAAAATCAAGTTTTGGATCATTTCTAGAAATTCAAAATATCTTATATTTTGTACACAAATTATTTGCTAAATAATTTCCAATTCAAGATGACACTCAAGTTATTAAAATATTTTGCATAAACTATATTATATTTATAATTAAACTCAGGATTTGAACTAAATTAATTCTTTAGGCAACGAACAGAGAAACCATATGTTCTAGTATTATGAGTTCAAGGATATATTTCTATATTATTAATATAGATATAATAACTACTCATGGAATAAGTTGAAGATGACCAATAAAATCATAGCAAGTTTTGATAATCATAATAACCATTAGAATGATGACGATAACCTGAAAAAGGTAATTTAAGAATAGAAACTATACTTGTGTCATTTTGCCAACCTGAATCCAAATAAATATTAGGATTTATATTTGATATTGCTAACCGCCATTCATAAATGGTGGGTACATGATATCATGCAACACATGGTCATTGCATTAAAACTGGTAATCATTGACTTATAAATGTTCATTCTGTAGAAGTTGTTCACGATCATCACCAAAAGTTAGGATTTTTTTTATTTATCCAATCATAAGTAGATAAGCTTCATGTATAAAAAAAATTATTTCATACATATCAATTTATAAAAATTCATGTATAAAGTCAAGACAAAACCGATCAACTAGTAACATCATCATTTCTTCACCATTGAAAATAAGATCATAGTGTATTTCGTATATTTGCATTACAGTCATTAGTTGATCAACTACAATTTGTTATTGTAACTTGATTATTCCATGCAGTTGTAGCTCATACATTACAAGCAGCCCATATTTGTCAGTTTGGAAGTTTGATATTTGGAGTATCACATCCTGGATAAGTACCAGCAGAAGTATCATATCTTCAATAAAGTTCCCAAAGAGCAACTCATGTTCATGATATAATATTTGTATTAGTTAAATATGCTTTGTAATTTCATCATGTATGAGTAATTATATCCACTCAAGTTCAGCTTACTTGAATAGGTAATAATGTACCACTTTGTAATAGTATTCAAAGTTGGTCTCATTTAGTAGTAGGAAATCTAGATGAGTAATCTGCTGCATAAGCTTTGTTGATAATATTATAATTATTATTAAATGCTTCTTCATTACTTTCTAGAAATCATAATA
>CAYRGR010000157.1:0-2633 GCA_964423755.1 uncultured Candidatus Peribacteria bacterium | reverse complement strand
ATGGATTCTATTGCAATAAGAGATTTTTGGAAAAAAAAACGAAATGACATAAGTGAAAAATCAAAAGAAGATAAGAAAATCACATTGGTAAAAAATAAGAATGATGAATATTCTAAATTATTACCTTTTGTTGATATTTTTAATCTCTATGATTTTTTTAAAGATAAAAATCCATCGATACTTGAATTGATGGATTTTGACGATATTATAAAAACACCAAATGTGAGTATTAATTATAGCGGATTTTCTTCTCAAGAAGATTCTTTAAAAAATGATTATTTTAATTATATCTTATCCAGACAAAAGAATTTAAAACAAATTTTAAATAAACATTGTTATGATTTTATATCTGGAGATAAATGGTTATTTTATAATTTTTTCAAAGATAAAAAATGGATGATAAAAACAATTTCAATAGATGATTTGTCATCTATTGATGATATTCCTAATCTTTTAAAATTTCCTATAATTTGCAAAAAAACCAAAGGTCATTCTGGAAAAGGTATTTTAAAGATAGATACAATTAAAGAATTAAAAGATATGTATCCTATCACAAAAGACCCATTTTATGATTTAATTGGTATAAAAAAAGATTTTGATATAATATCTGAATGTAAAGAGATAAAAAAAGAATTTAGGGTTTTTTTATTTAGAAATAAGATAATTGAGATAGATGAACGTATAAAAGAAGATGGTTCTACTGGAATAGGAGGAAAATCAAAAGATGATGTTACTCAATTTGAATATGTTGAACAAGATAAAAATAATATTTTAGATAAATTACCTTTAATAAACGATATTAGAAACGATATTTTAGAAAAAATTAAATTTGATTTTTGGGCTTTAGATATTTTAGTTGATAATCATAACAAATTATTTGTTATTGAAGTAAATTCTAATATTGGTATGGGAATAGAAAAAATTAAAAAAATTATAGGAATAGATTATGATGAATAATGTTATTTTTTTCGTGATGATGTTTTGTATTATAGCATCTGGTATTTTTATTATTGTAAAATTTTTCAAAATTAAAAAATCTAAGACCAAGCAACCAACAGTATCTAAAAAAATAGAAATTTCTACACCAACATTTGAACTGAAATCAAATGAAGAAAAAAAGGTTGAAAATGTTACGATAGTTGCTGATGTATTGAAAGCAAAAGAATTGTCTGAGGCTAAAAAACTCTTTGAAGATGCTGTTGATAATTTTGTTAAAGATACAGATGTAAAAACTGATGAAATCACAACCAAGAAAATAAGAAAACCAAGAAAGAATACGAAGAAAAAAATATAGTTAATAGATATTTAAAATTATAATAACTGAATAATGGGTATGCCTTCAAAAAATAATCAAGAGTCGAAAAACAATAAAGGATTTTCTTCTAATTTTATGGGTGATATTAAGAAATCTTTTTCTGATAAAAAATCATCGGTTTCTGGATTGTTTTCCGGTTCAATGTCAAAATTATTCAATGAAAAATTAAATTTTAAAGAAAATATATCTTCTAATAAAAATGATAAAAATAATAAACCAAAAACAGGTATTGATTTTTTAGATAACCTTTTTCATTTCTTTCAAATTTCTGATTATTTTGAAAAAAATTATAAGAAAAAAATTAATAAGACAAAAAAAATCATAGAGGCAATATCAAAAAATATATTACCTGTCATAGGAGATATTCAATCAAAATTAGAAGATTATAGTTTTTTAAAAAAAGATAATTTTGATGTGACTTCATTTCTAAGTATTATTTTGGAATTTTTTAAATTTTTTAAAAAAGATGAAGATATACCCAAATTAAAGGATATTTTAAAAACATCTATTATATTTAAAGCTATACGCAGAATATTAGGTTCTGATATTAAAAAAATGTTAAATGTTTTTGAAGATCTTATACAAAGATTCAAAGATATTGATATTAAAAAAATATCAGACCCATTTTTAAAAATAACCAAGGAACTCTTACCTTCTATAAAATCGTCAATAGATGGATTTATATTTCTTGGAAAAAAATTAAATGATAAAAAATTATCTCAAATATTTTTTGGTGCTGACAGGATATTAAACCTGTTAAAAATTCTCTTTGAAAAAATCACGAAGTTTACAAACGAAACAAAAAATTCAAATATCTCTAAAAATATAGAAATATTCAGTGATTGTTTCTTATCATTTATTAATAAATTAGCAAATTCTTCTAAAAATGGTTCATCTCTTATTGCTGGTATGCGTGGATTTGATGCTGTTGATAAATCTTGTGATAAAATAATACTGATTTTTAAAAAGATAAATAAATTTTTAAAAAATAATGATATTAAAAAAATAAGCAATAATTTAAAATCATTTTCAGAATCCTTTTTTGAATTTACAAATCATTTGTATAAAAGTTCTTTGAAAGGTCTTTTGATAAATTATTTGGGTTTATTAAATATTTTTGTTTCTATTTCTTTAATAACGAAAATAATAAAAATTGTATTGTTAAATAAGTCTAACATTAATAAGAGTGATATTACATTTTTAAAATTAGCCCAAATTTCTAAATCCTTGGGTATAATTGCAATATCACTTGCTGTTGCAAGTTGGGTATCTTTACTGATAAATCCAATAGGATTATTATTATTATTTTCTGTTCTAA
>CAYRGR010000156.1:0-2645 GCA_964423755.1 uncultured Candidatus Peribacteria bacterium | reverse complement strand
TTAGATGATAATCATATATCTTTAATTATGGAAAAATGTATAAATTATCAAACTTTTATTAGCACTCAAAATATACCAAATTTTATTGATATAAAAGCAAAAATTAATAAAATTAAATTAGTTTAATAATAAAAAATATAATTTGTAAAGTCTAAAATTTTGTTATTAATAAAATTTATTGTACAATATAAATATATTATTATTTTATTTTAAAAAATATGAAAAAAATTGTTGCAATTATGTGAATATTACTATTAAGTACTAATTTTATATATGCTGCAGAAGAAAGTACTAATAATAAAGTAGCTGATCATTTTCAGGTTACAGCAGATCCTACAAGCATAAAAGTTGGTGAAGCTACAGATTTAACAATTAAAGTTTTGGATAAAGATTGAGAAATAGTTAAAGATTATTTATGAACTATTTATATTACTGTAGATAATGATACTAAGGCTACTATTCCTTATGAAAATTGATATAGTTTTATAGAATCAGATTTATGACAAAAAGTTTTTTCAAAATGACTATCTTTTACTAAAGAGTGACAAATGAAAGTCTCAGTATTAGATATAGATAATGATGATTTAATTTGATATGTAAATATTACTGTTGTTAGTGGTTGAACAACTACTCCTATACAATGAGATATTACCATACTTAGTCCAGATAATTGAGTTACAATTCCAGAAAATTTTGTAACCGTAAATGGAATATCTAAAAAAAATAGTAAAGTACAATTTTTCTTAAATTCTACAAAATCATGAGAATCCCAAACTGATAATGATGGAAATTTTTCTTTTAAACTTACCTGATTAAATAGTCAATCAAATGTAATTTCTGTTAAAGTACTTGATGGTACAAATAATGTTATAGCAGAATCGGATCAGATTATAGTAAGTGTTGAATCTGAATGATCTCCAATAAAAGGCTTTTCAATTAAATGATGAAATTCTATAGAAGCATGATCTTCTATGGATATAGAAATTACTTCTGATCCATCATTACAAGAGATTACAATCTCTTTAGATGGTATGATAGAAAATTTAAAAGAATCTTCTACTCCTTGAGTATATGTTTGAACTATAACAGCACCTAAAAAACCTTGAGATTATAAAATTGATGTAAATCTAAAAAATGCTCTATGAAAAACAACTTCTAAACCTTCTGTGTCATCTATTACTGTTTTGGAATCAAATATTTTTAAAAATATTACATATGCTACTAAAGATAAAAGAGCAATATTAAATTTTGAATTAGAAGAAAATAAAGAAAATGAAATTGAGTATTTTAAAATTAAATATAGTACTTGAAATGATTTATCAAACGCACAATCAATTGTAACTTTTGAAAAAGAAAAAATAAAATCAAATTCATGATGATATACTTGGTATATTCCAAATCTAAATTTAGATAAATATTATTTTGAAATTTATGCTTTAGATAAAGATAAGATAGAAATTAATTGAAAACCTAGTCAGATTATAGATGTAGATTTATCTTTAAAGAGCTGACAAACTATGGCAATTATTTCTAATTTAAAAACATCTAAAATTAGTGCTAATCAAAATGAATTAATTTGGGAAACAATACCAGAAGCTACTAGTTATAATGTTTACAAAAGAGATAAAGATGGTAATTTTCAATTAATTGAAAATGTTAAAACTAATAAATATATAGTAAATATAATATGAAATGAATTAAAATATGAAGATTTTGCAGTTAAATGAGTTTATTGAGACTCTGCAGCTGAATCACCAGATTTTTCTAATGTCACAAAAATACAAACATGACCAATGCAAATTATGTTATTATTAATAATAGCTTTTACTTTTCCATTGTTATATTTTTATTTAAGAAAAAAAAAGTTTTAAAAATCTAAAAAAATCTATAAAACGCATACATAAAATAATTTCATATTTTTTTTAAAACTCATTAATATGCTTAATTAAAATTATTTGAAGGTCTCACTATAGCGAGACCTTATCTAATTTAAAAGGTTTTTAAAAAACCTGAAATAATTTCTTATCAGGAATAAATGAAATTTTTTAATTTTACTTTTTTAATTTAATCATTATGAAAAAATATTTATTATTAATATTAATTTTTACTAATATTTTATCAATTAATATTATTAATGCTAATGATTCATTAGTATCAAAAATTTATAAATTAGAAGTATATCAAAAAAATGAAATAAATTGAATTTATGAATATTTACAATATTGAAGTGCTGTATTATTGGATAATAACAAGGTTATTACAAATGCTCATGTAATTTTGGATAAGGAGGATATTCCGACTGGAAATTATAATTTATGTATATCTGATACATTTGATTTAGAGCCAAAATGTAAAACAAGTATGAAATTAATAAAATATGATAAAACAAATGATCTAGCTCTTTTAGAACCTATAGAAAATATTTCGCTTAATGATCCAGTACAATTTTCAGATAAAAAATTAAAACTTTGAGACAGTGTTACGGTATATTGATATCCTGCAAATTGATGAAACACTATAACTCTTACAGAATGAAAAATAAGCTGAGTTGAAAATGAAATCTATAAAATAGATGCTAATATTGACGCTTGAAATTCTTGATGATGAGCATTTGATAAAGATTGAAAATTAATATGAATACCTTA
>CAYRGR010000155.1:0-2697 GCA_964423755.1 uncultured Candidatus Peribacteria bacterium | reverse complement strand
ATAAGGCAGTGCCTTATCTGTACGGGGATGATAAAATATTGTTTGTTTCATAATAGAAATTTAGGGGTTAGAATATTTGGCCCGGTCTTGAAAAATATGTCTTATTCTTCTAATTCTTGTAAAATTTTATTTACAACATTAATATCTTTCCAAGGAATTGGACCTTTATTTGTAACCTGGACTGTCTCTGCTCATTTTCATGCAATAAGTATTATATCATCTTTTTGTCATATTAAAAGTCCTGTCCTAATAGCATCTTTTCGATCTGGAATTATCCATAAATTTTGTCATTCTTTTCTTTTTATTCATTTAGTTACATTATTGATAATACTTAAAGAATTTTCACTATAAGTATCATCATCTGTTAAAATAATTATATCACTTAAATTATCTACTACTTTTCACATTTTCGGTCTTTTTGTCTTATCCCTATCTCAAGTTGCTCAAAAAATTGTGATAATTTTTTTTGTTCACTCTATTTGTTTAAGGGTTTCTAAAACATTTTTTAAAGAATTTTCTGTGTGAGCATAATCAATAAAAATTTTATATCATCTATTGTTAGATACCTCTTCTAATCTTCAAGGAACTCAAGCAAAATTCTTTATAGTTGTAACTATTTTATCTACAGGAATTTTCTGAGAAACAAGCACACTAAAAGCTGCTAATATATTGTATACATTAAATTCTCATTTTAAGAATGTTTTTATGTTTAAAATATTTGATGGCATTTTAATTGTAAATTCTGTAAAATCTTTTTTAAATTTAATGTTTTGAGCTTTGATTTGAGCATTGTCATACAATCAATAAATATACATATTATCAGCTATAGTATTTAAAAATATATGTGAATATTCACTATCTAAATTAATAACCGCTATTTTTTTAACATTCCTTTTTCTTTTATATTTTACTAGATTAGAAAAAAGCCTAAATTTTGTATTTGCATATTCTTCCATTGTATTATGTAAATCAAGATGATCTTGACTAAGATTAGTAAAAACTGCAACATCAAAATCTAATCAATAATTTCTATTATAATAAATAGAATGGCTACTTGTTTCTATAACAGCATATTCACATCATGCTTTCTTGGCTTTTAATAATAATTTTTGTAATACAAAAGGTGAGGGACTTGTCATTTTTTGATTATTTTCATATGTTTTATTTCAAATAATATAATTAACTGTAGAAAATAGAAAGACTTTTTTTCATGCATCAATCAATCATTTTGCAATAATATTTGAAACTGTAGTTTTTCATTTGGTACCTGTTACTCAAATAATTATCATATCTTTAGCAGGATTTCAATATAAATAAAAAGCTAGTACTCATCTAATATAATGATATAACAACCTAATAGGATTATTAAGAGAAATTAAATTTTTAAGATTTTTCATTTTTTATTTACTAAATAATAATACTTTCTTGATTTTAATTAAAAAAATTATAAAATCAATTTAACTTAAAAATAATTAATTTATGTATAAATATTGTTGTACAAATTGCGGGTATGTATATAATCCATTTATATGAGATATAGAACAAGATATCCCACCAAAAACATTTTTTGAAAATATTGATATAACATATTATTGTCCCTCTTGTTGAGAGGATAAAGATAGCTTTTATCCTATTTCTGAGACTGTTCAAGAAGTTGATGATCTAGATAATATTGGTAATATAGAAGAAATGCATATACCATTTTTCTATGAAAAAAATGATCAAATAATTATAAATATTTGATCAGAAGATTTTCCTTTTTCGGAAGATGAAAATCATTTTATAGAGTATGTGTGAATTTTTGATGAAGATTGAGAAGAGCTTGCAATTGAAGTTTTGCCCGATATAAGCAAAGAAATAATTATTAATATAGAAAATCTAGATTATTATGAAGTAAGAGCTAGTTGTAATTTACATTGAGTTTGGAAATGAATTAAATTAAATTAAATAATGTTTCTTAAAATATTAATATATACCTAATAAAAATTAGCCTTCAGTCCTTTTTTTAAAATAAATTTAGTTTTGTTTCTGTGGGACTTTTTGATAATTTAAGTATAATTTAATAGCTAAAATTAATTTAATATATTATTAATAATAAATATTAATGGAAGAATTAAAAAAAGTATGATTTGTTGCAATTATATGAAGACCAAATTCATGAAAATCAACATTTTTAAATACATTATTAAAAGAAAAAGTTTCTATTGTTTCTCCAAAGCCACAAACCACACAAAAATCTATAAAATGAATTTATAATGACAATGATTCTCAAATTATTTTTTTAGACACTCCTTGATTAAATAATTGACAAGAATTGTTTCAAAAATCATTAAAACAAATTATTATAAACTCAATTAAACAAGCTGATATAATAGTCAGATTTATTGATAGTTCGAGAGAATATTGACAAGAAGAGATTACAATAGAAAATTTATTAAATACTATAAAAAAGCCAATAATTAATGTATATTCAAAATTTGATATAACAAAAATTAAAAATGATAAAAATTTTTTGACTATAAGTTCCATTAATGATTTATGAATAGATAAACTTATAAATGAAATAAAAAAATATTTAGTTGTTTCACATCCATTTTATGAAAATGACTATTATACAGATCAAAATATTTATAGTAGAATTTCAGAAATTATTAAAGAAAAAATTTTTTTAAATTTTAAAGATGAAATTCCTTATTC
>CAYRGR010000154.1:0-2724 GCA_964423755.1 uncultured Candidatus Peribacteria bacterium | reverse complement strand
TATATAATTCATTTAAAATCTCTAGATTTAGAAGATTTTTTATATTAATCTGGAGGTACCACCCGGAGTCGAACCGGGCTACAAGGCTTTGCAGGCCTCTGCATAACCGATCTGCCATGGCACCAAATAAATATAAAGTAAAGTGAACTTATTATAAAGAAAAATTTTAGATTTCAAGAAATCTTTTAAAATTCTTTTTATGAAAAATTCAATAATAATAAGCATACAATTATTTACACTCTAAGCTTTTAGCTATATTTTCATAACCTGAAGTATCAATAATCTCTAGTCAGATTCAAATAGTAATTAAATATACTTTTTTATTACAAACTTTAGCAGTTTGTAAAAATTTTCTTTTTGCAGTTTGTAAATTATATTTTGCTTCAAAAAAATATAAAACTGATGTATCTTTATCAGGAAATTCTATAGATTCTTCTTTTAATTTTAAAAATTCTAAGTAAGAATTTGTAGTATATGCATAATTAACAATAGAATATTTTTTTGATGTAGTTTCTTCATATAAATCATCTGACAAGATTAAAATATTGTTTGCAAATCAAGAAGATATTTCAGGAGAGCTCATAGCAAGTTCTATTTGTCATTTTTTTATATCTGGAATATCTTTTTTATCAACTTGAATCCATGAAGAAGGAACTTGTAAACTAAAATTATTTCAATCATAATTTTTAAGTGCTGAATCATCTGTACTATTATCTCAACAAGAAACAAGTAAAAATACTGTTAAAAAAATTAAAATAATAAAAATTTTTTTCATGTTTAATTTATTAAAAAACTAAATTTAAATCAAAGATGAATTAATATTATAAATATATAAACAAAAAATAATATTATTCAAATAAGATATTTTAAGATTAATAATTTTTCAAAATTAATAGTAATAAACATTGCAATTATACTATATAACATATTTAAAGTAGAAAAAATAAAAATAGGATATATAAAAAATAATATTTTTGATGTTAATTCAACTTTAAATCATCATAAAACAAAAAGATAGAATAAAAAATAAAAAAATGCACTAAATATAAAAAAGATTTTCGAGATATTTAATTTTACTACAACATAAAAAACGTCACTATCTCAAAAAATTTTAAGTTTAATTTTTTGTAATAAACTTAGCTTTTCCATAATTTAAAAATATTTAAAATTGATTTTATCCTATAAATAAATAATATATTTATAATTATTTAATAATTATATGAAAAAATGTCATTAACACAAATACAAATTAAACATATTGCAAACTTATCTAGATTAAACTTAAAAGATGAGGATTTAATTAAGTATTCTAAAGATTTAAATTCTATTGTTGATTATATAGATAAATTAAATCAGATAAACGATAATGATTTAAAAGAAATTAATTTTAATACAAACAATATATTACCATTAAGAGAGGATGTGATTTGAAAAAAAGAAATTGATACAAAAACATTATTATCTTGTTCTGCAAAAAAAATTATCAATGATCAAATAGTAATTTGAAATATTATGAATTAATAATTATACTATTAAAAAAAACGTATAAAAAATCTAAATTCTAATTTAAAATTAATCTTATTTATAATATTCCCAAGAAAATTTGGTTTTCTTAAATTTTGATTTAAAACCATTTAAAATATACTAAATTACACTCAATATAAACGTCGAGCAATTTAGTTTGGGTATATAAACTTTATTTTCTATTAAGACTTATGTTACTATCTTTAAATCTTAATAATTTTAAAAATCATAAAAATTTAAATCTTGAATTTTTTAATCAAAATATAATTTATTGACCAAATTGATCATGAAAAACAAATATACTAGAAGCTATTTATTTATTAACTAATGCTCATTCTTTTTTAAATAAAAATATTATAGAATTAATAAATACATCTGAATGAAATATGATTGTTTCATGAAATATAAAAGATGAAGATGATTTAAAAAATATTAAAATTACATATGATAACGACTTTCAAAAAATAAATTTTATTTTAAACTCTACAAGTATATATAAACCAAAATATCTTTCTTTAACAAAAATAACTTCTATATTTTTTTCTCCTTTTGAAATTAATATTATGTATTTATGACCTAATTTTAGAAGAGATTTTTTTGATGAAATTTTAAATTTAACTTTTTTAAATTTTTGAAAAATAAAAACTGATTATTTGAAAGTATTAAAAAATAGAAATAAAGTATTAAAAAATATTCTTGAAAAAAAAAGTACCATAAATGAAATTGATTTCTGGGATAATGCATTCATTAATATATCAATAAAATATTATGAATATAGAATTAAATTTATAAATTTCATTAAAAATAATTTAGATTTTTTAGAAAATATTTTAGACAAAAAATATTCTTTAGATTTTTATTATGAAACAAAAATAAATTTAAATAAAATTTATGACTCTATATCAAATTATTTAAAAGAGAATATAAATAGGGACATTATTATATGACATACTTGCATTTGACCACATTTAGATGATTTTTATTTTAATGTAAAAATAAATAATAATTTATATAAAACAAACTCTTATCTTTCATTATGAGAAAATAAAAGTTTATTAATTTGATTAAAGTTTCTTCAAATTTTATTTTTACAAATATATAATAAAAATCATATTATTTTACTTCTAGATGATATTTTTTCAGAATTAGATGATAATCATATATCTTTAATTATGGAAAAATGTATAAATTATCAAACTT
>CAYRGR010000153.1:0-2728 GCA_964423755.1 uncultured Candidatus Peribacteria bacterium | reverse complement strand
TATCTTCCACCCACTCAAACTTTCATTCAAACTATACTCTTTTTCCTGATTTAAATAAAAATTCTGTTTATTTTTAATAACTATTCAACCAAATAAATTAGCTTTATTTTTTAAATATTCTTGTAGTGCCTCAGCTTTCATTCTTGTCTCTAAACTACTTGCAGTATTACCGTCTTTAGTATCAAAAATTCAGATTTTGTCATCCTTAAATTTTACTATAAAATCAGGATAAAAGACCCTTTGTTTTCAATCAAAATTATAAAATATTCAAAAATAAGTTTCTTTTGAAATTCCATTTTTATACCACCATTCAATACTATTTGATTTTTCCAAATATTGCTCTACAAATTCCTTTTCTAGATTAGAGTCGGCTTTAAAATAACAAGGTTTCATCGTACATTTTAAATAATCTTCTTTCAGCTCATACAAGTCAGAATACATTTCATAGCTTGGAATACTAAAATCATATATTTTTTTCTTTTCTTTAGCTTCAATGTTTTTAATTCTTACATTCTCAAACTCTTTTAAGCTTTGTTTAACAATATAAGCAAAAAACTCAATATTAGTAAGGATTATTTTTTGAATTTTAATTCTTGTTTCACTTTCAAATCATAAATAGTGGTCAAAAAAATTATAAAAAGAAGTCTTTAATATTCCTACTGATCTTGCTTTGTTATAACCCGAAACATAGCTCTCTAAAAGCTTTTTAAAAGATCATTCTATCAAAGCTTCATCAACTTTTGTTTCTCAAGTTTTATAATTTTTATCTATTTCATCAAGTCAAATTAGCTTTGTTTCAAGTAAAATCTCAATTTTAAATTCCTTGGTAAGATTCGCAATATTATTCAATTTATCATATAGTACATTAGTAAAATCGCCATCTTTTCATTTAATTTCTTTTAGAAATACACTGTGGAAAATCTTATGAAAATCATTTGCTGGAGATAAATCATTATAATCTAATCTTTTTAAATAAACACTTTTTGGCAAAATAATATTTTCATAAATTGGATTAAATCTAGATTGTTTTGCTTTTATATATTTACTAGCTTCTCCTGTTTCTATATTTATTTTAGAGAAATTCGTATAAACATAAGCTTTATTCATAATTTCATTGTCATAATGCTTTAGTTCAGGCATTCTCATAATTCTACCTACTGTCTGAATTTCAAAAGTAATAGATTTTATTTCTCTAAACATTAGTAAAATCTGAGCTCTCGGACAATCCCATCAAGTTGCAATAGCTTGCTTAAATATAAGTACGTCTACATCTGAATAATCTTTTTCAATATCTTCAAGATTAATTTTTTCTTCACTTAACCAAACGGCAAGTTTTTTATTTTCTCTTGTAATATCATATTTTTCTTTAAGAATTTTTTCTACTTTTTCAATTTGAGTTTTTTCAAACGATTTTGTAGTTTTGTCTCTTTCATTTTCAGACGGAATTTGAATAAGCAATAATGGATTAATTCTTTTTTTAATTTCAATAGTCTTTTTTTCTCAATTTTGGATTATTTCAATAAATTTTCAAATTTCATCTTTTAATTCATTTTCATATAAATTTTTTAATTCTTCTCTTTTCTTTATTCATTGTTCAATTACAATTTCTTCTCAAGTTGATTTCAAAAGATTTATATCTCAAAATCATTCATTTATAATAACTTCTTTTTTTATCATTCAAGCTTCAATTACTTCTTCAAGTCATACTGAAACTGTCGGGTTTTTCTTTGGTGTTGCTGATACTTCAATTCTAAGTTTTGGCTTGATAGTATTTACTATAAGTTTCTCTGTATCTGGGCTTAGATAAAGCTGACTTTCATCAATTATAAGAATTATTTGTCGTCAATCATCTAAAGTATTATCTATAAAATTTGGCAAATTTCTACTTGTTTCATTTTCACTCATAAAAATATTTGTATAATCTCAAGCCATAATTCATTTATCAAGATTTTCTTTTTTAGCCTTTTTTGTTACACTTTCCCAATTAAAAAACAAAATATCATTTTTATTAAGCTTTTCTCTTATTTCTTCTAGATTATAAAAATTAAATGCTCAAACTCCGAGATTGTTTTCTAAGCTTTTCTTACTTTGCGAATGAAGTTTATTTACACTTATCCACACAAAAGCATAATCACCTATATTTTCCTCTTTAAATCTTTCTAAAAATCAAGCCATTATTACAGTTTTACCGCTTCAAGTTGGAGCCTTAAAAACTATTTCTTGAGATCTAGGGTTTTCTAAAGCATTTTTAGTATTTCGTAATAAATACTCAACTGCCTTTTCTTGATAATTTTTTAATTCTGCTTTCATAAATGATTAAGATTATAAAATATTAAAATTCAAAAATTTTAGCATAAACTTCTAAGATTGGATCTGGAATTTCTTCTATTTCAAAAGGAATTTTTAAGCCTTCAAAATCCTCTTTTAATAGCTTATAGTTAGAAAATACGTAAATAGCAACTTCTTTATCAAGTCATTTTAAAAGTTCTTTAAATTCATCAAAATAAAACATATCGAAAAGAATTGCTAAATATTTATCATCTCTTTTGAAAATCTTAATAGATCATTTTTTTATTCACTTCACTTCTTTTTTAATTTTAGGATTAAATATTTCCCATATATTTTCTTTAAGACATAGTAATTCTGTACACCTTGCTACCATTCTTTTCCTTAAATCATCATTTCATTTAATCTTGTCTATAAAAGCTGTTTTTAGATATTTAAGATT
>CAYRGR010000152.1:0-2731 GCA_964423755.1 uncultured Candidatus Peribacteria bacterium | reverse complement strand
AAAATACAAAATATAGTGAAGATGTTTTAAAATGAATAATTCCATGACTTATAAAATCATGATTTTGAATTGTAAGTTGATGAGCTTATTGAGTAGATAGTATAGCTCATAAAATTGCTTTAGAACAAGAATGATATACTATTTCTGTTGTTTGAACTTGAATTAATTTATATTATCCTGAATCAAATAAAATTTTATATGAAAAAATAATAGCGTCTTCGTGAGCAATTTTATCTATTTTCCCTTTTTATGCTCAATGAGAAGCATACAACTTCCCTATTAGAAATGAAATTATCGCATGATTAAGTAAAGGAATACTTATAACTGAAGCATGAGAAAAATCTGGTACTTTAATTACGGCTAAATTAGCTTTAGAATCAAATAAAGATGTTTTTGTAATTCCTTGAGATATAAATAAAGAAAATTCAATCTGAACAAATAAACTTATTCAAAATTGACTTGGTAAATTAGTTTTAAAAGTAGAAGATATTTTAGAAGAATACAATATAAATTGCGAACCTATAAACAAACCTGAAATTTTAAAAATAAAATTTGAAGATGAAATAGAAGAAAAAATTTATCTTTTAATTTTATCAAAACCTAAAGATGCATCTATAATATCTACTGAATTAAATATTGATATTGAAGAAATAAATTCTAAATTATCAATTATGGAAATAAAATGATATATTAAATTATGACTATGATGAGTTTACTCAATTTATAACTAATACCTAAACTAAATTGATCGACGTTCGCGCGTAGCGTGAACTAGTATATTTTAAGAGATTTTAAAATTAAAATTTAGGAAAACCAAATTTGTTTGGATATAATAAGAATTAATTTTTAGTTTTTTTATTTTTAAAAATCCTTTAAATTATACTATATTTCGTTATCGTGAGATCATTAAACAATTTTACTTTAAGTACAAATTAAAAAAATAAAACTTTGTTTGATTAAAAAAAACTTTTTATTATAATTTTGCACAATTATTTTTTATATTAAATATTCATGTCTTTTAAAAAAACTAAATTAGTCAAAAATTCTACTAATCAAGTTATTTTTAATAAAATTAATTTTATTAAAAAATCTTATAATTCTTATACTAAAGCCAAAAAACGTAATTTGTTTTTTTGATTATTTTTGTGAATTTTATCAATCATACTAATTAGTTTCTTATGAATATTTACAATAAATAAATTTAATTCCTTTTCTTTTGATATAGATTTTTTAAAAAACTTTAATATTTTTTGAATAATTTGAGAAGATATAACAAAAGAAAAAATTAATATTTTATTAACTTGAATTTGA
Source organism: uncultured Candidatus Peribacteria bacterium (assembly GCA_964423755.1). Taxonomy (GTDB): domain Bacteria; phylum Patescibacteriota; class Gracilibacteria; order BD1-5; family UBA2023; genus CAYRGR01. The sequence goes on along the minus strand of CAYRGR010000152.1, from coordinate 1,420 downwards.
TGAGAAGAAAATGATGCACCAAATCTTACAGATACCATAATGTTAGCTTCTTTAAATCAAAAAAATAAAACAGTATCAATTTTATCGATTCCTAGAGATTTATATGTATCATTACCAAATAAAAATACTTGAAAAAAAATTAATGAACTTTATGTATTATGATTAAATAATTTACCAACAAATATGTCTATGAAATATTTAAAAGATAAAATTGAAGAAATTACATGAGAAAAAATAGATTATTATTTAAATATTAATTTTTTAGGATTTGTTAAATTTATTGATTTAATATGATGAATAGAAATAGATGTACCTGAGGACCTAAAAGATAGTACTTATCCTGATTGAAATTGGTGATATACTACTTTTTCTATAAAAAAATGATTACAAATTATAGATTGAGAAACAGCATTAAAATATTCTAGAAGCAGACATACTACATCAGATTTCGACAGATCTTATAGACAACAACTTATAATAAAAGCAATTAAAGATAAACTTTTAAATTTAAATTATATTTGAAATATTTCAAAAATAAAAGAATTGTATTTTGCAATTATGTCTAATATAAATACTGATTTATGAATAAAAGAAATTATTAATTTAGCAAAAATAATAAAAAATTTAAAAAATGAAAGTATTTTTTCATTTAATTTAAATGATTCTTGTTATCAATGAGTTGCTTTTTGTCAGGCTTGATGATTTTTATATGCACCAGAACGATCATTTTTTTGATGATCATCTGTACTTTTAAATGAAGATTCTACACCATCAAATATATCTAAATACACAAGTACTATAAAATTTTCTAATTTGATTTTTAACTATCCTGAAATATTTAAAGAAAATTATGTAATTAATTTTATTAACGCCACAAAATCAAATTGATTAGCAAATAAATTTGCTTTATTTTTCAAAAAATATGGTTTTAATATACCAAGTTCAAATAGCACATTTACTAGTAAAGATAGATTTACAAAAACAATAATTTATTATTTATGGGACGAAGAAACTAAAACCTGAGTAAATCCAAACAGTAAAACCCTAGAAGCTATTTCCCAATTTATTTTTACCGAAAAAATACCCACCAAAAATAGTAAATATTCTACTAATCCTAATGCACAAATAGAAATTGTATTATGAGATGATTATAAATTATTTGATTATTAAATATGATTCTAATATATTAAAATTAGACCTTATTTTAAAGATTTAAATATTCCCAATCACTTGATTTTTCTGTATATGATTTATATTCTTCTTTTTGATTCAATAAAAAATGATTTCACGATTTTATAACTAATCATCAAAATAAATTATTTCATTTTTTATTTTCTTCTTTTATATACTTTTGTAAGGCTTCAACTTTTATTTTATTTTGATCTTCTCTATCTCAGATAGCTTTTGTGTCAAAAATTCA
>CAYRGR010000151.1:0-2770 GCA_964423755.1 uncultured Candidatus Peribacteria bacterium | reverse complement strand
TATATCAAAAAGTGTCTATTTATGGGCTTTAGAAAGCTTTTATACATAAGAAATTAATGATTTTTTATGTGCGAAAGTTGAGTTATTAACTTATTAAATTTAACTAGATTTTGTTATTATCAAAAAAATTAAAAAGAATTAAAAGAAGATATGAAACCAAGCCAATTAAACAATTTACAACTACTTTGTCTTCAAAAGAAATGTACAATTCAGGATGTACAAGCAGAAGCTATTTTATGTATGACTCACTCACTAATTGCAAATTATCTCTATGCAAAAGATGAGCCTGATAAATTATCTTCAGATGCTTATTTATTAAACAAAGAAGATGAAGATAAAATCTATACTTTTATGAAAAATTTATTTGCATATTTAAATCAACAAATATTGACATACCCAAGAATGCAAGAAATTTTAGATGATTCAGGTAAAAATCCTCATGCAACTATTAAAGCAAAGCTTGTTGAACCAATTGGTTTTTTCTATAACCAACTAACAGATGCTATGCAAAGTAGATTAGTATTTTTATATGACAAGGATGAGAATCTATTATATATACCTGATATGGTAGCAATTATGCTAATTTTGGATTTCAAAGAAAAGGCATCTTATTCATTTGGGAAATATGATTTTTTTAAAGATAATGATTTAAATGAACTGGCAGAAATATATTTTAAACATAATGTAAAAATTAGAAAAGAACAGAATATTAAGTTAAATGCCAATATTCAAGAGCAAACAAATATTAAAAAGATGAGCCATCTATCTATTTTTATGATTGAAGAGCTTCTAAAGTCAAAATACAGTAAATCTACTAAAGTATCTAAAAAGAAAAAAAGATAATTTTCATCAAGAGCAACAGACTAGGAGAATCGTTACCCTTGACTTTAAGTACATATTAATGTGTATAAAATAAATTAATATATAAGAATTAGGTAGTAAATTAAGTTTTAATAGCCTAAACAAATATTCAAGTTAAAAGCCTAAAACAATTTAAAAATACTGGTTAAAAAACTTCAGAAATAGCACTTTTTATTCTTTTTCGAGAAGGATTTGTATATATAGCTGTTGTTTGAATTGAACTATGACCTAATAACTCTTTGATAACAGTAATATCAATGTTCTGATAAGATAAATTTTTTGCGAAAGTATGCCTTAAGTCGTGAACAGTAGCTTGAATGTTTAATTTATTGTATATAGATTGGATCATCCTATAAATTTGAGAACCATCCATAATTTTACCTGTTGAAGTTTGACAAATATAATTAAATCCTTTTTCTTTTAATTCATCTAATTCCAAATCAATAAGAGATTTTTTTATGAATAATTCTCTTTCTTTATTTCCTTTACCAATAATGTAAATTACATACATTTCATCTTCATCATAATAATCTGATATTTTTAGTTGAATCATCTCATTTTTTCTAAGTCCACAATAGAAAAACATCTTTATAATCAAAGAATTACGATAATTCAAAATATTTTCATCTCTTATAATTAATTCTTGTAAATAATTCATCAATTTTGATTTTTCTTCATCATCAAGACCTTTAGGTATTCTTTTAGGAATGTTAATTCTAAAATCAAATAATTTTGTAAAATCATATAGTTTTTCGCTATTTTCATCTTCAATGTATTTAAAAAATGTTTTTAGATGTGTATATAGGAGTTTTTTTGTATTTGGTGAAATATCTGCTTGTTTTTCCAATAAATTGTTTTTGTATTCAAAAAATTCAAGAATATCAACTTTTTTAAGATTTTCTAATATAAATTCATTATTATCAGTATATTTTTCATTTATATAAGAAATAAATGAAAATAGAGTGTTTTTGTATGAATCAACTGTATGTTTTGATTTATTTGTTAATTCTAATTGATTTGTGAAATTTTTTATATATTTTTCTAAATTTGAAATATCTTTTTTTAGCAACTTAAATCCTTTTGTATAGTAATTTTACAACACTACAACATTATATATAATAATGATGTATATGAAATTCTAATTTTAGTATATAAAGCCCTAAAAATAGAATAAATAAATATTATATTTTAATAAATATAATGATGTATTCAATATGATATTATTCATATTTTATATACATTTTGCAAATTATAATGTAATATTTATATATAATATATTAATATTACAATATTTATAAAAAAAGGAGAATTTTATGAGAAATAGTTCAGAAATAGAACTTTTAAATACAAAAGATGAAAAAATAGATTATTTTAATGAAAATCAACAAAAAACAATAAAAATAACTATAGATGAAGATATTTATAGAAAACTTAAATCTTTTGGAGTTCTTTTAGGAATAAATGATAAAGAACCAATTTTATTAGGAAATACAATATCAAAACTTTATGATTTATCTAAAGATAAAATATTCAAAGAATTTATATAGGAAAAATAAAATGGAAGACTTATTACCAAAAAGAATATCATTTTCACTAAAAGAGTTAGAGGAATTAGGTGTAATAAAAATTGCTAGTGCAAAAAAACTAATTAATAAAAACAAATTAAAAGCCTTTAGAGTAGGAGTAAAATATTTCATTCTTAGAGAACATATAATAGATTTTGTTGAAAGTAATACTTGTAATTAAATAATTACATATAGATCACTCAATTATAAATATATTTGGATAGTATTTTTTAGCTCTATTTCTAAAATAATTACAATACCTTAATATAAAGAGGAGAAAAACTCTTCTTTATTTTTCTAAGTAATATTAGCTAATTAACTCAGTAAATATTATACTCTCTATT
>CAYRGR010000150.1:0-2785 GCA_964423755.1 uncultured Candidatus Peribacteria bacterium | reverse complement strand
CTTCGACCAATTGGTTATGAGCCAACTGCTCTAACCACTGAGCTACAAGCCCGAATATAGTGGTCAAATTTTTTATGTTAATATTTCTTTTTTAGTATATTAATTGTTTTTATTATAGCAAGTAAACCTTCGTCCCGATCTATCGGGATATGAGCCAGCTGCTATAACCACTGAGCTACAAGGTCATGGGCAACAAAAATATTTAAAATAAATAAAGCAAAATTTAAATAAAGTTGCAAAATTATATATATATTTTTTTTAAAATCAAAAAAAAAATTAATATCACCTTTCTTCAAATAAACTAGGTAATTTATATATACTTAATAAAAATTGTTCGACTCCGCCAGTTGGCGGATAGTCTAATTTAAAGTGTTTTTAAAAAGAAAAAAACCGAACACTAATTAGTATTAGGTATACTTATAAAAAAATATTCTATAAAAGTAATAATAAGATTTTCTTAAAATTTTTATTTAATTTTTCAGTTTTTTTCTTTTAAATTATTATTATTTATAAAGCAATTAATAATTTAATTAAAATTTTATAACAGAATTATTTAAAAATAAATATAGAATAAATTCAATAAGATTAAAATGATATAATTATTGATCTAATTGAATGTATTTTGTTACAATTTGCACAAAAAATCGTGAACATTTTTTTGGTGAAATTGTTAATTGAAAAATGATTTTATCAGAAATATGATTAATTGTTCAAAAATATTGGTTAGAAATTCCAAATCATTTTCCATTTGTATTATTAAATGAATTTGTTGTAATGCAAAATCATATGCATTGAATTATTGTTATTAATAATGCCTACGTAGAGACGTTGCGTTGCAACGTCTCTACGTTAAATAAATTTAATAAAAATTATTTTTATTCGATAATATCACCAAAACCAAAATCATTATCAACAATAATACGTTCTTATAAATCAATTTGTACAAAAACAATAAATAAAATACAAAAAAAAATATTTTTTTCATGGCAATCACGTTTTTATGATCGTATTATCCATAATGAAAAAGAATTAAATTATATTCGTAAATATATCAAAAAAAATCCTGTAAATTGGATAAAAAATAAAAATAATTATAAAAATTTATGGATGTAAAATACGTTGTAATGATATGTAGAGACGTTGCGTTGCAACGTCTCTACGGGAAATTTATTTGATTTTTGATATATAAAAAACCTTATATTTAAAACAAATATTAAGATATTAATCTTATTGAATTATTAAATAATCTAATATTTTTGCTTTTTATTAAAATTTATGATTTAATATATAAGAATAATAAAAATATTTGTGTTAATATATAAAAATGATGATTCTAAATTTTCTAAAAAATAATTACAAAAAAATTTTTTTTATATTTGTTTGTTTATTTGTAACAAACATAGCTTTTGCTGGTGATACAGCGCCATCTACACAATTTAAAGAATCATTAAACCTTATAGTACAACTATTAAATGCATTAATTACTGTAATGTCTTTTTTGACTGCTCCATTATTAATGCTAGCGTGATGGCTACTTACTCCCGACTGGACTTATTGAGATTTTTTTTGATTAAGAAACGTCTTGCATGATCTTTGGATACTTGTATCAAATATGGTATATATAATATTTGCTATAATGCTTGTAGTAATAGCTTTTATTGAAATTATACATGAAAATAAAAGTTTTTGAATAAAAGATAATTTGCCGAAAATTCTAGTATGAATATTAATGGTACCTTTTAGTTGGTTTATAGTAAGCTGAGTCTTGAGTATATCAAATGTGCTTACTGCTTCAATAATACAATTGCCATTTGATATGATAGAACAAAATGCTGGTACTGAAGCTAATGTATTTTCTAACATAAAAATCCCAAAAACTGTTACATGGAAACTTAGTAGTGCAAAAAATTCAACATGATCATTTAGCTCTGAACCTAAAGATTGTAAGACAAATCCTTGAGGTTGTTTGTCTTTATCAGATCTTCTATCAGGAAAAGACTCATCATGAGCTTTTAATATACTTTCATTTTATGCTTATTGAATCTTTAAAATACAAGAAATACAAATTATTTCTGATGAACAGTTAAAAGAAATAAATACAATATTAGATATAATATCTAAAATATCAATTTCAATTATATTTTTTGTGATTTTTGCTATACTTATAATAGCTATAGTATTTGCTCTATTTTATAGAGCCTGTATGATATGGTTGTTTATTATTTTTTCCCCTATTTTTTGATTGATTTATTTCTTATCTTGAAAACCATGAGAAGCATTAAAACAATTGGAAAAATTAAAAATTACTCAATTTATATCTCTAGCAATGGTACCTGTATACTTATCTTGAGCATTAGCATTTTGATTAATGTTTTTGCTTGTAGCTGCAAATTGATGACGAGAAGCGGCAAAGACTGATGATAAACTTATAAAAAGTGAATTTTTAGAAACAAGTCAAAAAGAAAATCAACAAATTTTTAAATTTTGAGGTTTTACATTAAAAATGGAGTGAGCTGAAAAACTTATACAAAATATTACAGATGCTAAAGCAATGTGAGCTTGAGTAATATGAAATGTAATAATAAATTTTTTGGCCTTAGCTATACTATGGTTTGCTGTAATGGCAGCTCTAAAATCAAGCGAAATAACAAAAACAGCAGTACAACCTATAGCAGATTTTGGTGGCAAGATGTGACAACTAGCCCTAAAAATGCCCCAATACATGCCATTACCTATACCATGAACCTGAAAGAGTATGTCATTAGCATGATTGAATACTTTATGA
>CAYRGR010000149.1:0-2790 GCA_964423755.1 uncultured Candidatus Peribacteria bacterium | reverse complement strand
TTTCTTTTGTCTCATTATCTTCAAAAACATTTGGCAAGGTTTCATTTGTATACAATGCCATAAAAATTTCTGTGAGATAAATTTCCATAAAATTAAAGTCAAAATAATCAGGGTATGTGTCATCTATACTTTCTCTAAACATATCTATTTTTGAAATAAATCATTTAAAATCACTTTTTAACATATCTTCTCTATATTCTTTATCAGGATTTTTTGAGTAAAAATTATCTTTTAAATTTCATTCAATCGATTTTCTAAAATAATCAAAATTATTTGTTATAAAAATAAGTTTTTCTTTATTTTCTATAACAGATGGTATAGGTGTTGTAATATTGTTGTTCATAGTTTCCCTATAATAAATAATAATTATTTTTAATGTTTAATTACTCAATCTATTTTATTTTTAACCTTTTGAATTTTTTGACTATATTGAGGTCTTTCTTGTTTATAATCGATTATATCGTGATATTTATATTCTATTCACCTTATTTTTTTTAAGTCTTCTATTGTGGAATTTTCATTAAGAATTCCATTAATCCATACTTGTATTTCTTGTTTAATAAATTCAAGCATTTTTATTTTTTCTTCATCTGTATTAGTTGGATAATTTTCTTCTATCCACATTTCTATTAGGATATTTAAGTTATCTTGGATATACAATACATCAGTTTTATCTGTTGATATTTTTTCTAATGGTTGCTTTAATAAAATCTCACTCATAGTTTTTACCAATTAAAAAATTACTTTATTCTTCTTATATCAGTATTAATTACTTTATTCGTTTTAATACTTATTTTTTTAATAGTATCATCAACTTTTTCTGTTTCTTGTAATTCTATAAATGTTTGAGAAGGATATTCTGCTCTTAATTTACCTAAAATAATTCTATAATTTTCAAATAAATACTTTTTACAAAGATTAAAAAATTTTTCTTTATCCTCAATATTATCCTCAAAGATAGATAATAAAGGTTTATCTTGATGTTTTCTATAAACATCTTCAAGTTTTTCAAAATACCTTGATAGAAAATAAAAATCATCAAAATTAGGATAACTTCTATTAATATCAGAAAAATAATTTTTTAAATACGTTTTAAACCAACCAAAATATAAGTCTAAACACATTTTTTCACCTTTAATAACATTAATTGTCTTTACCTTATCATAAGTTCAACTTTTAAATTCATTAAATAAGAAATGTTCTCTTTTGTTTTCATTTATTGCTTCAAAAAACATTTCATAACTCTCATAAATTTCTTTATCATTAAATGTATTTCATTGTTTATTTATATCATTCATATATTTCTTAATTATAACCATTATTTATCTTTTTTATATAATTATTTAATTTTTATCTATTAAACCTATTGCATTAAGTTTATTTTTGAAAATTTAAAATATTAATAACTTTTTTTGGTATTTTATCACCTAAAATTTTCAACATTAATTCATTGTATGCTTTTTTATTAACATTTAAAATTCAGGATTTATTTAATCTATCAGCAACTAAATTAAATAAATCAAAATCTTCACAAGAATTATGCTCTCATTTAAAAAAACTAATATAAAAATCTAAATCTTTTTTAATTTCTTCAAGAGAATATCATTTTCTTCTTTGAGATAAAAAAGATTTTTCATCTGCATTATTTAAAAGTAGTTCAACTTGTTTAATATATTGTTCTTGTTTTCTTTTATTTTCATCAGAAAATAAAGAACTACTTTTTATTTCTTGTAATATTATTTGTCTTTCTTCTTCTGTCATAAAATTAAAATTAATAAATATTTTTTATTGTAATTTATCTATAATGGTTTGCAATCTCTTAAAATTATCATAATCTATATTAAATGTATTTGCATCTTGAAACTTATCTATATTTTTAATTAAATCTTTCACATAAATTAAAGTATTGTCTTTTATTTGATTTACTAAATTAGAAACTCACTCGGGAGTAATTTTAAATTTATTTGGCAAATTATAAGTATGTGCATTTTCTATATATTTAACAAAGTTATTAATATTATTTAATCTTGAGGAAACCCAACTATTTGCTCTAATATTTCTTCATTCAATAGTTCATCCGCCTTGTAATATATTATCTAAACTATTTTTAGGATTTTTTAAATTATTGGCAATTTCATATTCTAAATCTTTTATAACTGCATTTGGATTTTTACCTATTAAATCACTAATAAAATAATTTTTTTGGGTTTCATCCAAAGAAGAAATTTTTTTACTTTCTTTTAACTTTGAAACATTTCAAACTGCTCATATTTCATTTCAGATTAAGTTTCATCAGATATTTGAACTTACAGGTAGTTTAATCTTATTGAGTATTTTTGCAAATCACTGTAATAAGGTTTTTGCTCACGGTACAATTGCCATTGCTCTTAAAGCATCAATACCAACTCATTTTAACATTGCTTCAAGTCTCATTCCTGTTGGAACTGATTTATTTTCATTAACGAGCATTCACTCTGCTACTCATTCTCAAATTTTCAAAACATCAAACATTCATTTTCATACTTCGCTTGCAGTTCAGGCAATTGTTAAAAGAACACATTTATATAAATTTTCAGTTCATAAGATTTCTTCTAATGCTTTCATTCCTTCATCATTTTCTTTTTCTATTAGTCTGCTAAAATCTGCTAAATTTTGAACATCTTTATAAGTATTTATTGTATTCTGCTTCCTTTCATTTACTTCATTTAAAAATTTATTTTTTTCTGTTAAAGTTTGATTTTTTTGTTTTTCAGTAGCAACTATATAATTATCGTGTTTTTCTTCTTTTAT
>CAYRGR010000148.1:0-2812 GCA_964423755.1 uncultured Candidatus Peribacteria bacterium | reverse complement strand
TAGAAACTTATTATTTATTTAATAAAGAAAAATTAAATAATATTAATTATAATTCCTTATATACAATATTACTTTGATCAAATTATTGAGATATTACTAAATCATCATATTTATGATGAGAAATATTATTTAATCCTTGATCTAGATCTTTAGCTGTTTCTTCAGTTTTAAATAATATTTATGCAAAAGATATAGCTTTTGGAGTAACTCCTTGATGAAAAATATTATCATGAAATCAAAAAGATGATGCAAGTTTTGATTTAGATCATGAAATTATTTCAAATGAACACTGAATACAAATTAATTTTTTTGATAATATTTATAAGGATTTTATATCAAAATTATGGTTTAATTTTGATCCACAAAATACTAATCTTGTAAATTGTACTAGTAATGAAGATGTTAATTTTTCTGATTGCGAAATTTCACCAAATAAAACTAATATTATTTTAAAATGATTAAAAACAGATAATGCAGTGTATGAAGCTATTTTAAAAGACAATTCTCTAGTTTTACAATTTAATTCGTATGATGTTTTTAGTATTAATTCTTTATGACAAATAACAAAAGATCCATCTATAAATCTTAGATTAGAAGAAGATTCTATTTGAAATTTAACATGAATACATATTTATTCTAACAAACAAATAATAGGCTATTTATGAATTAAATTTAATTCTGATTTAATTTGAGTTTATAATTCTTCATTATTTCCAAGCATTTTGACTCATAAAAAAAATCAAATACTTTTAGAAAGCTCATCAAATTCATATTCTTATGATTATAATTATTTATGAAATTCTTCGTTTTGATCAAAATGAATATATTTTTTTAAAACTAATTCAGAAGCAGCTTTTGTAGATAAAGATATGGTTTTTAATAATTCAAAGTTATGATTTGAAAATTATATTGAAGAAGCTTGAATTTGATGGCAATGACAAAATAAAATTTTATTAGAATTTGCATGATGAAATAATGTTTGAGATTCTACTAAATTTCATCAAACATATTCAATGATTAATTTATGAGATCCGATAATTAGTTTAGAAAAAAGACCTGGTTCATGATTTGATTTTGATAAAACTATCTGAAAAAAAATTGCAGAACAAAAACAAGATATAATTGAAACTTATAGAAAAATAAATTTTAATTGAGATTCTTTTGATGATATAGCAATTTTTTATGATAGTTGAAAAGTAGAGCTTTTGGCTAATTATGAATGAAATTTTAAAAATATGTGATATCTGGTTTATATATCAGATGCTTGAAAAGAAAGAAAATGAGTATGAGATTTTAATTGAGATTCATTTGATGATATAGTAATGGTAGATCAAAAATGAAAATTAATTTTATTACAAAACAATGATTGAAAATTTATAAGGTTCGATATACATGATAAGATTTGACTTATTTGAGGAATACAACAGTTAGAGGTTTTTGATATGGATAGAGATTGAAAAGATGATATAGTGACTGTAGATGATAGTTGAGAATTAAATATTTTATATTGAGCATGAGAAAAAAATAATATATATTTTGAAAGAAAATTAGTTGATAATTCTTTATGATTAAAAATAAGTAAAGAACCTTTAGATAGTTGATGAGCTATATTTTTTGATTGATTAGAACAATTAGGACAGCCTTCAGAATTGCAAAAAAAATATTATGAAGAATCTTTAAAATTAAATGAAACAGTTGATAATGAAGAAAAAGATATATGATCTGAAAATTATGAAAAACTTGTTAATAATTTAATTTATTATCAATTTCAATATTCAACTCCAAAAGAATCTTATTCTCAAGAAGAAAAAAAATCAGCTATTTTAAACTCTGTAGGTACAGATGATAGTTGAAATCCAGATAATGCTTTATCTCAAAAAATATATGATTTACAAAATGAAATTGTGAGTCTTAATACTTCTTGAATGACTGATATTTGAAATTTTAATACTACTAGTTTAGATCAATTTAAAACATTTATTAGATCAGAATATGCTAATAATAAATGATTAAAAATAGAAAAAAGATATATTTGAAAAGATGATAATTCATTAAAATCTTGAGATAAAATAAAAATTAGTTTAGATATTACAAATACGACAAGTAAAAAAATAAATAACATTATTTATTTAGATTCAAATAAAAATATTTTCTCGAAAGAAGATATTATGTATTTTACATTTACTCAAAATAATAAAACTACAACAAAACAACTAAAAGAATTAGTAGATTGAGATTTTGAATACATTTTTGAAGATTTTTCTTTGAATCCTTGAGAAAAAATTAATATTTCTTATGAACTAACTATACCTTTAGTTGCCTTTTGAAAAATAACAGTATGATTATTAGATTCTTCTGATCCATATTGAGAAATAGCATTAAACCCAAATAATGAATGTAATGCTACTCAAACTATTTGGAAAAATATCCATGTAAATAAAAGAACATATTCTAGATTTACAAAAGAATTTGTAGATAATTCAGAAATACCAGAAGAATTAAGAAAAAATACAATTGATGAAAATAATAATTGAATTCCAGATTATATTGATGAATTAAATAATGTTTCCGATAAATTAAATAATAATTTAAGTCTTGATGAATTAAATAATATTTCAATTCCAATTAAAACATATAGTAATGCCCAATTGCAAAAATATAATATAGATACTAATAATAATTGAATTCCAGATAGAGAAGATATATCATGATCAAAATTACTTTCTTTTGATCCTTCATCTTTAAATGTTTCAAGTGCATGACTTAATGATATAAATATATGAGCTATTGAATCTCAAATGGATAATATAAT
>CAYRGR010000147.1:0-2861 GCA_964423755.1 uncultured Candidatus Peribacteria bacterium | reverse complement strand
CTATTAGCTATTAGCTATTAGCTAATTTATTATATCTAAATATTTGATAAATCAAAAAAAAAAACGATTATAATGTGAAAGTGTTTATTTTATGGTTAAAAATGAAGTATGTCTATAGAAAAAACTCAAAATTTATTTTTATTAGGTATCTTTCTTAAAATTATATAAGAAAATTAATTTTTTCTATTGGTGCTAATTCAATATTAAATTTTTTAATTCAAATAGATCAGGAAAATGCTATTTCTGCTATATTTCAATTAAGACTTACTATTGTTCATATTCAGTATGTTACATGTCTAATTTTATCTCAAAGAGAAAATATTGAAATATCATTATTTAATAATTTACTTTTTTGTGGTTTACTTGTAGGATTTAAATCAAAACTAACATCTACATTTGAAAAAATATTAGTATTTAAACTACTTAAAATACTTATCTTTTCTACTAAGTCTTCAGGAATTTCTTTAACAAATCTAGAACATGGATTTGCACTATAGCTTCAAAATAAATATCTTTCATTTGCTCTAGTAATATAAAGATTGGATTTTGCTCTAGTCATTGCAACATACATCAATCTACGCTCTTCTTCCAATTGAATAGATTCTAATAAAGATCTGCTATGAGGAAAAATTCATTCTTCAGCTCAAGTAATAAAAACATTATCAAATTCAAGTCACTTGGATAAATGTACAGTCATAAGTGAAACTTTGGATGAATTTTTTTCATCAAAATTATCCATATCTGTAATTAAAGCTATATCTTCTAAAAATAATCTTAGAGATTCACTTGGTTCTAATCAATTATATTTTGAAGCAACATTTTCAAGTTCGATAATATTATCAATTTTTGATTCATATTCTTCTTCACTATATTCATTTTTTAAATATTCTTTATATCAAATTTTTTTAATTATAAATTTCATTAATTCAAGTACATAGTTTTCTGTAGCAAATTTTTTAAATTCTTTAAATTGCTCATAAAAAAATTCAACTCATTTTTTAGCTTGACTTGTTAAATTTGATATGCTTGAAACATCTCTAATTACATCAAAAATTCATAAAGAATTATTTTTTGTAAACTTTAAAATTTCATCTACACTTTTTGCTCAAATTTTACGAGAAGGTAAATTAATAATTCTTTTAAAACTAATAATATCATTTGAGTTATATAAAAATTTTAGATATGCTAATATATCTTTTATTTCTTTTCTTTCATAAAATTTTACTCACCCATAAATAACATATGGAATTCATTTTTGAATTAATGCTTCTTCAATAACTCTTGATTGACCATTAGTACGATAAAGGATTGCCGTATTTCATACTTTGTTTCAAGATTTTCAATTACTGTTTTCTGAATCTGATTTAGTAAATTTATTTAGTAAACTAAAATCAAAATTATTAAATATTAAATCCGCAATTATTTCTGCTTCTCTGGTCTCATTACTAGTTTCTATTATTTTAATTTTTTCTCATACAATATTATCTGTCCATAAAGTTTTATCCATTATTCAAATATTGTTTTTTATAACAAAATTAGCTCAAGAAATAATATTTTTAGTAGATCTGTAATTTTGTTCAAGTTTTATAATTTTACAATTTTTATAATCTTTTTCAAAATTAAAAATATTAGCAATATTGGCTCATCTCCAACTATAGATTCATTGCCAATCATCTCAAACAACACAAACATTATTTGTTTTTGAAGCAAGAATTTTAATAATTTTATATTGAATTAAATTTGTATCTTGATATTCATCAACTAAAAAATACTCATATTTATTTTGCAATATTTCTAAAACTTCTTTATTTTGCAATATTTCTAAAGTCTTTAAAAGTATATCATCAAAATCTAGAGCATTAAAAGATTTTAACTGTTTTTCATAATCAATATAAATATCACTTACAACTAATTGAAAATTATTTTTTATGCTATAACTATAATCTTTAGCTAATATTCAATTATTTTTTGAATTACTTATAGCTCAAGATATCTGACGAACATTAAATTCTTTAATATCAATATTTTTTTCTTCTAATAAACTTTTTATTAATTTAATCTTATCGTCTTCATCATAAATAACAAAATTTTTTTCATATCAAATATAAGTAATAAATTGACGTAATAAAAAAACTCACATTGCATGAAATGTTGCTATAATAGGTAAATCTTTGGAATTATATAAAGATATTTTTTCAAGATTAATTCAAAGTCATTTTGCAATTCTTTCTTTCATTTCACGAGCTGCTTTATTTGTAAAAGTCACACAAACAATACTAGATGGATTAATATTTTTTTCTTTAATCATAAAAGCAACTCTTTCTGTAAGAGTATGAGTCTTCCCTGCTCCTGCTCAAGCTAAAATAAGAAGCGATCAATTAATATGTTCTACTGCTTTTTTTTGTTCTGAGTTTAACATAAATAATAATTTTTATTTTTTAATAAATTTAACCGGTTCAATATATTCTTTAATTTTAATAAATCAAAATAAAATACCTTAATCAAATAAAAAATTCACACATAATGTGAATTAAGCTTCTTTTAAATATAATAAAACTTATTCTAATATGTCTAAAAAAAATTGTTTGACTCCGTCAGCTGGCGGATAGTCTACTTTAAAGGATTTTAAAATTTATCCTCACGAATGCGGGGATTAAAATTTAGGAAAACCAAATTTGCTTGGGTATATTAAATAATATTTTTATTTTTTTCTTTTTTAAGTAATTTTAATAATTCTTTGTATTTTTCATCTTTTAAAAATGAACCGATTTTATTGATAATTTCATTATTATATACAAATTTTTGATGAACTTTTGAATTTTCTTCATATTTTATAGCACTTAAAAAACATCTTTCAGATA
>CAYRGR010000146.1:0-2879 GCA_964423755.1 uncultured Candidatus Peribacteria bacterium | reverse complement strand
ATTAGCTAACAGCTAATTAATTATATATGAATATTTTGAGATATCAAAAAAAAAAAAAAACCAAATACTCTTGTTTTTAGTATAAAATTAAGATTATTATATAGTATTTTCTAACATTTCTTCTATATTTTCTCTAATTTCTGAAATTAATTCAAAATCTTTTAAATCTGCAATTTTAAAATCAGGTACTCAGCTTTGCCTTACTCAATAAACCTCTCATGGACCACGAAGTTTTAGGTCTATTTCTGATAATTCAAATCAATTATTTGTTTGCTCTAAGGCTTTAAGCCTTTCTCAAACATAATTTTTTGTCGTAAAAAGATAACAATATGATTGATCTTGTCATCTTCAGACACGTCATCTAAATTGATGTAATTGAGACAATCAAAATCTTTCAGCAGCCTCTATACAAATTACAGTAGCATTTTGATTATCTACTCATACTTCCACGACAGAAGTACTTGATAAAATTTGTATTTTTTTACTCATAAATTCTTCCATAATTTTTTCTTTTTCTTTTGGTTTTAATTTTCAATGAATTAATCATATATTGTATTTTGGAAAAATTATTTGAAGATTTTTTTGCATTTCTGTAGCATTTGCAATATCTAAAGTTTCTGATTCTTCTACCAATGGAGATATCCAATAAACCTGTTTTCAAGATCTTATTTCTTCATCTATAAAATAATAAACCTTATCTCTTTCAAATTCTTTAATTACTTTAGTATGAATCAATTTTCTTCAAGCAGGATATTCATTTAAAATAGAAATATCTTGATCTCAATATATAGTTAAAGCTAATGTGCGCGGTATAGGAGTAGCTGTCATATATAAATTATGAGGATTAAAATCTAATCCAGATTCTAAAATTTTTCTTTGTTCTACACCAAATCTGTGTTGCTCATCTATAATAACATATCATAAATTTTTAAAATTTACTCACTTTTGTATTAGTGCGTGAGTTCAAACTATAAAATCTATTGTTCATAAATTAAGTTGATTTTTAATATCATTTTTTTGTATATTTTTAAGACTTCAGACAAGTAAATCAGATTTGATATTATATTTTTGTAATAAATTTTGTATAGAAATAAAGTGTTGACGAGCTAAAATTTCAGTTGGAGCCATAAGCGCTACTTGAACTTTTCATTCTATTATTGCATGTATCGAAGTAATTAAAGCTACTATAGTTTTTCCGGTTCAAACATCTCATTCTAATAATCTATTCATGGCATAATCTTTTTCCATATCTTTTAAAATCTGAAAAATGCTTATTTTTTGACTATTTGTTAAATTATAAGGTAAATAAGAAATTATTTCTTTTACTAAATTAGGATTTAATTTTATCTTAAAAGACCTATCTTTGCTAGATTTTTCTAATTCTTTTTTTCTTAAAATTCAATTATATTGAAGAATAAAAAGCTCTTCGTAAGCCAACTCATTTCTTGCAGATTTAAAATCTTCTTCTGAGGAAGGAAAATGAATTTTTAATAAATTATCTTTTTTATCACAAAATCATTTTTTTATTTTAATATATTCAGGAATTATATTTTCTACATTATTAAAATAAGATTCTACTAATTTAATTTTATTTTCAAACCAAGATCATGGAATATAATTTAAATCAGGATAAACAGGTTGAATTATTTTAATTTTATCAGAAAATAATTCTATATCTGGGCTTATAAATGATAATTTTCAATATAAATAATTGGGTTTTCAAAAAATTATTATTTCATCTTGTTGTTTAAATTGTACTAATAAATATTTTCTATTAAACCAAACTGATTCACATAAAAATCATCATTTATCTTTTAAAATAGCTTTTATTAAAATTTTATTATTTTTAGTTCTTTCTTGATTAATTGACTCAATAGTTGCTTTAACTGTATTTTTTTCTTTTAAATTTACATAGCTAAAATATTCTAAAATATTACTTTTATTTTCGTATGTTCTAGGATAATGATTAATAAGATCATAAACAGTTTTTATTCATGCTTTAGAAAGTTTCTTTATATAAGCTTCTGTTGTATGTAGTAATTTTTTATTTAATAGCATACATTTAATTAATTAATAACTCAAACAAATTTTATTCCAAAGTTTTTATTATCAAAATTTTTTCTTTCCACATTTTCGCACTCAAAAGTAATCAGTAACCATTCTCGCTTTGCAATTGCTTTCTTCAAGTATCCCAATATTATCAAAAAGTATTTATATTTCTAATCCACTTTTCTCCCCTCTCTACTGAGTGGAGAGGGGTTGGGGGTGAGGTCAATTACTTGGCACAGCGGAAGCCAACAGAAAAAAATGAGGAATAAGATGTCCAATGTAAAGAAAGTGAAAAAACGCCAGCAGCTGTTATATCATACCAAGTACCACCACGATCAAAAATATTCAAATTTACTCAATCAGCATTAAATAAATTTCACATACCCTTGTTCGCTCAATAAGAACTATTGATTGAACCATATTTAGTCATATCTATGGCACTATAAATTCAATCATCATCCCAGCTAGCTCAATTAGAAGATCAAGTTAATGATGTTTTTCATAAATTAAAATTAGTTCAATCTATTGTATTTCATTTATTTACAAGTTCTCATGCATTGCCTGAAAGATCCCAAATAATTTGTCAGTTTGAGAGAGTATGAGTGCGTTTATTTTTACCCGCAACAACACAATTTATTCAAGGAGTATTTCAATCTAAAATAACACTAGAGCCACATGAAGCAGAATCATTTAAATTTACATTTCATCTATATAATCATCAACTGGAAGAAATAAGTGATCATATAACTCCATTTGCCCAATTAGATGAATTTGCTTCTATATTTCTTGCTATAGTCATCCATTCATTGTTTGTAATTAGATGTGCTCAG
>CAYRGR010000145.1:0-2908 GCA_964423755.1 uncultured Candidatus Peribacteria bacterium | reverse complement strand
CTTAAGTATATCTTATTGAAATAAAATTATTTTAAAAAATTTAAATATAAATATTGCGCAAAAAGAATTTATTTTTTTAATTTGAAATTCTTGATCTTGAAAAACAAGTTTTATTAAATCTATAATTTGAGATTTAAAACCACATTCTTGAAATATATATGATTTTAAATGAAATGATATTTATCAATATTCTTCCAATGAGCTTACAAGATATAGAAGAAATATATGAATAATTTTTCAGGATTATAAATTGTTAAAAAGTAAAAATGTAAGAGAAAATGTTGCTTTTGCAATGGAAGTATGCTGATATAATGATAAAAAAATTATTCAAAAAGTTCCAGAAGTATTATCACAAGTTTGATTATTAAATAAAAAAGAAAGTTCTATACATACTTTATCATGATGAGAAGCTCAAAGGATTGCTATAGCAAGAGCACTTATACATGATCCAGAAATTATTATTTGAGATGAACCTACTTGAGATTTAGATATTTATAATGCAAAAGAAGTTATTTCAATTCTTTTAGAATTAAATAAATATTGAAAAACTATTATTATTGCAACTCATGATGATAGAATAGTAAATGATTTAAGGAAAAGAGTTATTACATTTAAAAATAATACTATTTTTTCTGACATACCTAATTGAACTTATAATTTATAAAAATTAATACATTAAAATGTTAAATACATCTGAAACTCTTTCTGAAAAATTTATAAAAAAATGATTTTGGTTATATTTTTTTTCTATATTAATAGCACCTATAGGATATATAGTTAAAATTATACTTTCATATGATTTAACAGTTGAGGAAATCTGAGTTTTATATTGAATAATAAGTTTAATAGTATTATTATCTATTTATCATGATTTATGACTTACAGAAAGTTTAAATTATTTTTTACCAAAATTTATAGTTAACAAAGATTATTCTAGGTTTAAATCTGTGCTTTTTTATACATTTTTAGCACAAGTTCCTACTAGTATTTTTCTTTGATTAATACTTTATATTTCAAGTTGATATCTGGCAAACAATTATTTTAAAGCCCAAAATTTAGTTTTAGAGACTCAAATGACAATACAGATTTTTTGTTTATTTTTTGTTTGAATTAATTTATTTCAATTTACTTCTACTATATTTTGAGCAGCTCAAAATACAAAAATTCAAAAATTAGTTGATTTTTTAAGAATGTTTGCTGTGTTATGATTTACTTTTTGATTTTGGTTTTTTGATAAATGAAATTTAATTAATTATGCATGGACTTGGATTATATGAGTATGAATTTGAATATTTTTTAGTTATATATTTTTTTATAAAATATATTATAAACCTTATTTAAAAGAAGTTAAGATAATTTATGATAAAATTTTAATTAAAAAACTTTTTAGTTATGCATTTTGGGTGCTTATCGCCATAAACATTTCTACTATATTGTCACAAATAGATATGCAATTAGTTATTTATATTTTATGAATTAAAGATGCTTGATATTATTCTAATTATTTAAGTATAATATGAATTCCTTTTTTATTTGTATGACCAATTATATGATTTTTATTTCCTGTTATTTCTTCTTTACATTCCGAAAATGGAAAAGAAAAAATCACTATTATAAAATCTATATTTTATAAATATTTTTCTGTCATTTCAATATATATTTCTATATTTATGTTTATATTCTGACCACATATTTCTACAATTTTATTTTGACAAAAATTTATGTTTTCTTGAATTATTTTACAATATTCAATTTTGTTTTTAATTTTTAATATGTTATTGCATATTAATTTTCAAATTTTAAGTTGACAATGAAGCATTAAAGATAGAGTTAAAATATTATGAATATGACTTACAATTAATTTAATATTAAATATTTTTTTAATAAATTTATTTAAACCTTATTGATTTTGAGCAGCATGATCTAGTCTTGCTGTCTGACTTAGTTGGATACCCATATTCGTATTAAGCCATTTTGCTACAAAAGAATATGTTATAAATTTTGATTTTAAATTTTTTATTAAAAATTTTATTATTATTCTAATAATAAATTTATTTTTATATTTTTATATAGAGCCTTATTTTTTTGGATTAAACAGAATTTATTCTTTATTATTTTTGATTTTAATTTGACTTTTATATACTATAATTATAGCAATGTTTAATTTAAAAGAAATAAAATTATTTATTTTAGAAATAAAAAAAATTAAAAATAATAAATAAAATATGAATAATATTAAAAATTTTACAGAAAATAATATAAATTTTTTACAACAAAAAATAAAAAATGCCTGAAAACCTATAAATTTTATAGAAAATACTCCAATTTGAGAAATAGAAGAAAAAGTTTATTATGATGATCAATTAAAATTATATATAACATCAGATATTATTTTAAAAAAATATAATTTAAATTTAAAGAAATTTAATAAGAATAAAGCTAAATTTATAAGAATTAAATATAATGCAAATATTTTAAAAAATTCAAAAAATAATAAACAAACTAGAGAAGATAGGTGAGAATTTTTTGTGTATTTTTTACAAGAAAGTAATGTTCCAATACTTGTTTATAGTTGATTTAATTATATATGATATAGATTAGCATTTTTACATGAATTATATCATAGTTTTCATCCAATTAAGATTAATAATATGATTGATAATTTATTTGATTCAAAACAAGACTTAACTTCAAATATTTTAAATTTTAAGAAAAAACCAGATTTAGAAAACTGACAAGATCTTACTTGTTCATTTGAAGAATATATAAAGGCTAATAAAGTTAACGCTAAAGAAGAAAGAAATGCTACAGCATGGGCTCTATATAAAATTAGAGAATTAAGAAAAAAGTGAATAGATTTAGAACCAAATCTAAAAACATTTAAAGAAATGGAAAAATATATTCATGA
>CAYRGR010000144.1:0-2945 GCA_964423755.1 uncultured Candidatus Peribacteria bacterium | reverse complement strand
GTGTTTTTATAATCTTTAAATGGATAATATCTATCGGATGTAACTACAGTAACTTCGTGCCCCATTTTTGCGTGTTCCTTTGCCAAATAATATTCTTGATAACCTAATTTTGGTTGAATATAATCACAAAGATGAATTATTTTCATAATTAATTCCTTTTATTTTTTTAATATTATTCCTATCGCCCCTGAGAATAATTCTGGGTAAATATTGTGTAATCTGCCATATCTTCCGTACCCAAATTGTTTGATTATTTTAAAATGAAATTGATTGGCTAATTCCTTTAATATTTTAAATGTAAACCATTGTATGTGGCCTCCATCAAATAATATAGGGGTTTTATTTTTAAAAATTATTTGACATTCAGAAGTATATGGATATTCTCCAAATAAAAATTTCAATCTATTTTTTAATTTTACTACGTTAGGGGTTCCAATAAATATTATACCCCCCTTCTTAAGAATTCTTTTTAATTCTATAAATAATGAATATTTATCCGGAATGTGTTCTATTACATCTGTTAATATAATTATATCAAAATAACTACTTGGAAAACGCGTTTTCTTAGTGATATCTTGAATAGATAATTTTGCGTTTTTATTTAATAACCTTTTTGCAACCGCAATATTCCCTTTTGAAATGTCTATTCCGTAAACATTGTTGGTTTTATTTTGAATATAATTCAATAAGTCGCCTCTACCACAACCCACATCTAGAACTTTGTCTGTTTTTTTTATATCTATAAATTTAACTGCCGCCTCATAACGATTTTGTGGCCATCCACCTAAATTAAGTTCAATAAATTTATATTCTTTCTTATTTGAATAGAATTTATTATATATGTTTGATATGCCCATTTATTATCACAAATTTATATTGTTATTTATATGAAAATCCTATACCTGCGCCCGTTCGCCAATAATTTTTTGGAACTTCTGCGAAAAATAAAAATTTCCTATTTGTTTTTTTTGAAAATTCTAATAATTTTGTTGTACAATGAGAATTGTCTCCTAATATTATTGCATTACTGCTTAATTTTGATCTGATTGTCAAATATTCTTTATATTCATAATTTGAGGAATGATCACTATCATTAATAAAAACATCTATTTGTTTGTTAAATTTTTTTAAAGAACTTATTGAATCCCCGTATAATATCTCTCCAAACTTGGCGTATTCTCTTGTTAAAAGATATCCGGCTTTTGGGTTGATGTCTGTCCCATAATAATATCCTTTATATCCCTCTTCTTTATTTTTCATTAATGCAGATATTAATATACAAGATCCTAATCCTTTATCTACCCCCGTTTCAACAACAATTTTTGGTTTTATTGCCCTTACTATCGCATACCACCCGATTCTTCTCCCAAAATAAATAATTTTATCGGACTTATAAGATTCGCCACTTTTTTTAGTTTCATTAAAAATGTGTTTTTTTAATAAATTATTTGAATCAATTTCTTTAATATAACTAAATATTTCTGATTGTGATTTATTAGTGATAAGAGAAATGGTTAGTGCGAGGTATTGTTTATTGAGCTCTGTTAAATCATAAGTAAAATTTGTTGTTTCGCGAGATGTAAATAACCATTTAATAGATAATTTAATTTTATATCCAATTTCAGAAAAAACAATCGCCACTCTATATCCAAATACTAGAATATTTCGTAAAATTGGTACATTTAATAATTTTTTTAAAAACATTATTTAATCACGGTTATAAATATTGACTTTAACTTGTGTTCTGATCTATTAAACATAAAATCTTTTTTAAATTTGTTTCTTATTAATAAATAATTTTTAGATTTATATCTATCTTTAATAATATAATCATATATTTCGGTATATTTATTGTTAAGGGCAACAAAACCTAATTCTTTAGAATTAATGATGTCACCTATTGCACCATTATTATATGCTAAAACTGGAACCCCAAACATAAATGCTTCTAAAATTACTAATGGATAACATTCCATTGGATATTGTGTTGGGAAAATTAAATAATTAGTTTTAAATAATAATTTGTTTTTTTCCAGACCGTATTTTGGACCAACATAAATACATTCATTATTCAAATTATATTTTTTAACTAATGAAAACCATTTTATTTTAAAACTTTCAGAATCCCAAGCACCCGCAAAATAACATTTAAAATTAACCTTCTCTTTTTTTAATAATCGGCAAATTTCTAAAACGTCTAATGGCCCTTTAGATTCAATCATATTTGATAAATACAATAACACTAATTCTTTATTTTGTAGTCTAATTTTTAGAATATCTTTAAATTCTCGGTCTGTTATTTCGTCTTCAATACCATTTGGTAAGTAAAAAATATTTTTTTCAGGAATGATTGATTTAACATCATAATATAGCATCTTAGATAACAAAATAATTGTCACATTTTTAAATACTTTTTTATAATATTTTAATTTCCATTTAGTTTTGATTTCTTGAGAAATCCCTTTTGCATGAAATTGACAAATAATTTTTTTATTAAATAATTTACAAATCCAAATATAAATGCTATCTCTTATAAATGCACTGCCTTTTGGTGCAATTTCAAAATAAATTAATTTATAATCAAAAAAAAGTAAATTAAAAAACAAAATCGCAATTATTTTTAAAAATCCAAATAATTGTAGGAAGATTGAAAAAATATTTCTTTGTAAAGATGAATAGTTATTTAGTTTAATGTATTTTATGTCATATTGATAATTAATAACTTTACTATTTAAATAAAGGAAATTCATTTTTGCTGCCCCGTGCATTGGTGGGGGTAATCTAATCAAAAATAAAATTTTTTCTTTGTGCATTATAAAACCCTAAAATAATTTTATTTTTCTACCTTAATTAATGATAAATATCTTAACCCAATTATACTTCTATATACTTTTTTTTTAGAATGTTTAAAATCTGTAATTAATCTATATAGCCATTCTAATTTT
>CAYRGR010000143.1:0-3030 GCA_964423755.1 uncultured Candidatus Peribacteria bacterium | reverse complement strand
AGACAAACTGGTAAAACTCAAATAGCTATAGATACAATAATTAATCAAAAATGAAAAAACATAAAATGTATTTATGTTGCAATATGACAAAAAGATTCAAAAATAGTAATGATAGCAGAAGAGCTTAAAAAAGTCTGAGCTATGGAATATACTACAATTGTTTCAGCTTGATCTTCAGAGCCAGCTTCTATGCAATGGCTTGCTCCATATTCATGAGTTGCAATATGAGAATATTTTATGTTTAAAGGCGAACATGCTCTTATAATTTATGATGATTTAACAAAACATGCAAATGCTTATAGAGAAATGTCACTACTTCTTAGACGACCACCATGAAGAGAAGCTTATCCTTGAGATGTATTTTATCTTCACTCTAAGCTTTTAGAAAGAGCTGCAAAATTAAATGATGAATTATGAAATTGATCTCTTACTGCTTTACCAATAATTGAAACTCAAGCATGAGATGTATCTGCTTATATTCCTACAAATGTAATTTCTATAACAGATTGACAAATATTTTTAGAATCATGATTATTTAATGCTTGAATTAAACCAGCTATCAATGTATGACTTTCTGTTTCTCGTGTTTGATGAAATGCTCAAACAAAAGCAATGAAAAAAGTTGCATGATCTTTGAAATTAAATCTTGCTCAATACAGAGAACTTGAAGCATTTTCTCAATTTGCTTCTGATTTAGATGAGGAGACTCGCGCTCAACTTGAAAGATGAAAAAGAATAGTAGAAATCTTAAAGCAAGATGTTTTTTCGCCTATCCCTTTTGAAAAACAAGTATGTATAATATATGCTTGAATAAATTGATATTTAGATAATATTAAAGTTAGTAAAATTAAATTTTTTGAAAATGATTTATTTGCAACTCTTGATAAAGAAAAAGATGTTTTAGAAAATATACAAAAAGAAAAAGATATTAATGATAATGCAAAAGAAAAATTAAATAAAATAATCAAAGATTTAATTAAAAATTATTAAATTATAATAATAAAAACTATGATAAATTTAACTATCAAACAAAATTTCCAAGAAATTTTAGAAGAAAATAAATATAAATTTAGATGTATTGATGGTAGATCTCCAGAAAATAAATCAGATGAAGTTTTGGCTCATTTTCCATGATCTAATGTATGATATTTTATTAGCATTCTTAGTGCTATTGAATCTTTTTATGTTTTAAAAATTGAAGATTTAAATAAGATTTATTTAAATTATATAAATTTTATTTGATGAGAAAATAATTTTTTCTTTCATACAGCAAACGATCATTTATCTGAAATAATTTTAGAATGAAAACCAATAATCAAAACTTGATGTTGACATATGAAATTATTATTAAATACAGACGATTACAATGTTTCTTCTAATATTAAAAATTTTATTTTTGATATTATTCAAAAACTACCAAAAGAAAATTTAGAAATTTTGAATTGATGACACGCAGAAAAATGAGTAATAATAATAGAAAATTGTTATAATGAAAAATGAAAATTAATTACAGCTCCTGTTAATATAGATTGAATTTCATATTTTGTATTTGATAAATGATATATTTATAGTGTTAATAAAGAGTTTGCTAATTATTTATCAATAAATTTACCTGAATTCTATAATGAAAATATTGTAGAAAAATTTAATAATATTTGTGATATGCATTTTAATATTACTTGAAATGCTTTAGCAAAAAATTTGCCTATTTATAATATTTAATTTTGTTAAATGGCTAATTGAAAAGAAATTAAACAAAGAATAAAATCAGTTTCCAGTACTTGAAAAATAACAAAAGCGATGGAGCTTATTTCAACTGTGAAAATGAAAAAATCACAAGAAAATGTTTTAGCTTCTAGACCTTTTGCAATTGAATCATTAAAAATATTAAGTAATATTATTACAGATGATAATTCAGATATTTCATTTTTATCTTGACCAAAAAAGAAATTAAAAAAAGAGCTTATAGTTATTACTTCTTCAAATAAATGACTTTGTTGATGATATAATATTAACACTTTTAAACAAGTATCTCAATATATAAAATGAAATGATCATTGTTCTTATGATTATATGACTGTATGAAAAAAAGCTCAAGATTTTGTACTTCGTACATGATGAAATTTAATTACAGATTTTAGTGAAATTATAAAAGATAATATAGAAATTTATGACACAAAAAAAATTTCCAAAAATTTATTAACAATTTTTAAAGAAAAAAAATATGATAAAATTGTAATTTTTTATAATTACTATATTTCTGCCATAAAACAACAAAATGTGGTTAAACAATTTTTACCTATAGATAAAACTTCAATTATAGAATATTTAGAAAATGTAGTATGATTAAAATCTGAAGAATTTAAAAAAAAGCATCATTTTGAAACAAAGGATATTGTTATAGAACCAAGTAAAGAAATTATTATACTTGAAGTAATTCCTATGATTTTAGATTTAATGTTTTATGAATTTATGTTGGAAGCAAAAGCAAGTGAGCATGCATCTAGGATGGTTGCAATGAAAAATGCTAAAGATAGTGCAAATAAAAAAGTATTTGAATTAACTTTGACATATAATAAAGCCCGTCAAGCTAGTATTACAAGAGAAATTTCAGAAATTGTGGCCTGAGTAGAAAGTACTAAAGATTAATTTTTTTAATTCGTACAGACAAAGCAATACTTTGTCTAAACAATTTAACTTTTTATTTTTTTAACTTTTTAATTGATATGCACAAATGAATTATTACTAAAGTAATTGGTGTCGTAATTGATGTAGAATTTAAAGATTATGTACCAAATATTTATGACGCATTAGAAGTAATCTGAGCTCCTACTAAATTAATTTTAGAAGTTCAGCAACAACTTTGAGACAATGTAGTGCGTACTATTGCAATGAATCCTACCGAATGAATAAAAAGATGACTTGAGGTAATTTCTACAGAAAAACCTATACAAGTTCCAACTTGACCAGAAATATTATGAAGAATGTTTAATGTATTATGAGATACTATAGATTGAAAAGAAGAAGTTA
>CAYRGR010000142.1:1773-3071 GCA_964423755.1 uncultured Candidatus Peribacteria bacterium | reverse complement strand
AGGACAGCGGGTTTTCATCCCGTAAACCGGAGTTCGATTCTCCGTAGCGCTACCAAAAAAGTAAATTAAAATATCCTTTGTTTTCACAAAGGATATTTTTTTCTTTAATTTTTCAGTTTTTTTCTTTTTTATAAAAAATATTATGTTGGCACAAAAACAAATTTGTTCTTTAACATTTTTAATTTAAATAAAAAGAAAGGAGAATCCACTAATGAGAATAATAATTATTATATTCAGTTTGTTTTGTATTTTAGCATGTTCCTCGACAAATTATAATAAAAAAAATGATATTGATTATGAGTATATTTACAATCAACATTATATTTCTAAAAAAAATGAACAACAAGAAAAAGAAATAAATGAATTAAAATACAAATTTATGCAAGAATTAAAAGATTCAGAAGAAAAATTAAAGCAAGAAATAGAAGAAAAAAGAAGTTTAAAATTAAAACAAGCACAAGATTTGATGAACTCTATTAGATCTAAATAATTATATTTGAAAAAAAACTTGATGGTCTCGCATTAACTAAGTCTAATCTAATTTAAAAGATTTTTAAAAAGAAAAAAAACTGAAAACCATTTCTTATTAAATATATATTTAATTTTTAAAACTAGGAGGCATAAAATGAAAAAAAATATTTATACATATGTTCTTCTAGTTGGTTTTATTTTTTTAAGCTTATTTTTTACATCTAAAGCAGTAGCTTATTCTATAGATGAACTAGAAGATATGAAAACTACACACAAAAAAAATGCAGAGTTAATTTATGAAAACATAGCAAAAACTGATGATCCAAGCGATGAAGATATAGAAAAACTTAAATATATTAATAATCAATTAATATTAATTAATGAACGTATTAATTTTTTAAATCAAGTTAAACAAGAAGAAATTAATAAACAAAATATTCAAAATAATAACATTAAACAAAATGATATACAACAACAATTACTTGAAGATTATAATAAAAAAATTAAAGAAAGAAATGAGTCATTTAATAAATTTGTATATTTATGTTTATTTTTAATTTTTTTATTTTTCTTATTTAAAATTTTTAAATATTTTTTTAATTTAAACAGAAATAACAACAATGTTGCAAGAGTAAATACTAATCTAAATTTAAATCATAATAATAGAAGACCAAGTAATATAAGGATTGTTAGAGAAATTCCTAGAACAGTAATTCCTAATAATCAATCAAATCAAAATAATAATAGGAGATATGTAGTTAATAGAACAATTCCAAGTAATATAAGGATTGTTAGAGAAATTCCTAGAACAGTAATTCCTAATAATC
>CAYRGR010000142.1:0-1673 GCA_964423755.1 uncultured Candidatus Peribacteria bacterium | reverse complement strand
TTGTTAGAGAAATTCCTAGAACAGTAATTCCTAATAATCAATCAAATCAAAATAACAGAAATACTGGTGTCCACCAAAGACATAATACAATAACTGATAGTAATGGTGCAAGAAGAGATAATACATTTGTTTCTTCAGGTACAGATGGTCGAGTACCATTAGATTTAACATAAAAAAGAAAGGAGTAAAAAATATGGAAATTAATTGGGTAAAGCAAAATCCTAATAAATGGGGAAAAAGATTAATATATGAATATGAACAATTAAATATTTTTTTTCCATTTTTTAAACTCAAACAAATTAATGACGTTCTTTATGCAGAGGGTCCACTTATTACAAACAGTAAAAATATTTATTTTTTAAAAATATACTATCCTTCAAATTATCCTTATAGTCCTCCAGAACCTGTTATTATAGATAAAGATGTTGTTGATTTTTGTTGTAATAAAGGTTCGCATGATTTTCATAATTATGGGAGATATAAAGATGGAATGAAATTATGTATTATCAAACCAGATGATACAGTAGGAGAAGGATGGAAAACAAATTACTCTGTAGTAACAATAATTAATCTTGTTTGTCTTTGGTTACATGCTTACGAATACAAAAGGGCTTTCGGAGGTAAATGGATTTTACCTGAAGCTTAAATTAAATAATTTTAAAAAGGAGGAAAAAAATGGAACAAGCTCTTACAATAGATGATCTTAGACGTCAATTTAGTGGTCCAGAAAACCGTAATAATCCAAATAAGGAATCAATTGAATCTACATTACTTCCTTTTACTGAAGGAAATGAAAGCGTCTATCTTACACAAGGTGGTAATATTGTGTCTAGCAATTCGCCAGAAATGACCGAATTAAAAAGAACAAATCCCAATATTGATCATGTAATGCAAAATGTTAAAGATAAACAAAGAGATTATTAAAGTTAAATACAAAAACAAATTAACAAAATCATCACCGTGAAATGTTGTATATACTTAAAAAAATATTTTACGGTCTTACAGTAACAAAATTTAGTCTAATTTAAAAAGTTTTTAAATAAAAAAACGAAGACCAATTTTTATTAGAAATATAAATACAAAAACATTTGATATTTAAATATCTTTTAGATTATTTAAATACAAAATAAAAGCTCTATATTTTATAGAGCTTTTTTATTTTAAAAATAAGTAATATTTTTAAAATTGGCTTAATAATGAGATAATATTTAGATACGCTTTCTAATTTAAAAATTGTTCAAAAATATGTTTGATTTTTTTGTATTTTTTTTTACTATATATCAATAAAATATTTTATTTTTAAAATAACTATACTATGTTTTTGAAAAACAAATGATTTTCATTAATTGAATTATTAGTAGTTATTACAATTATAGCAATAATAAGTGTAGTTGCTTATACTAATTTTAGTGGAAGTACAGATAAAGCAAAAAATTCTAGAAAATTAAGTGATATTTCTAGTATAGAAACGGCATTACAACAATTTTATCAAGAAAAAAATTATTATCCTATGCCAAGCATTTATAATGATACCACTAATGTTTGGTGATATTTATGATCTACTTCTGCTTCTATGAGTAATACTTTTACTGGAGCCAAATCTTCAGAACAAATACTTTCAGTATCTTGATCTTTAATAAGATGATGAGGAATTGTTTATGATACAGGTTGAA
>CAYRGR010000141.1:0-3076 GCA_964423755.1 uncultured Candidatus Peribacteria bacterium | reverse complement strand
AAAACAATTTTTTTATATTTTTTTAATTCATTCAAAAATTCTATAATTTGATTTTCATAAATTCCTTGTCTATTCATTCATGTGTCTATTTTTAGATGAATTTTTATTTTTTTATTTAGTTTTCATAATTCAATTAATGATTGTATATCAGATATCATTAAAGTTATACAAGAAAAATCCATATTTTTAAAATTTGAGGGCAGTGTATATCAAATTAATAAAACAGGGTTTTTATTTACTTTTTGAATTTGCAAAAACTCGTAATAACTATCTACAACTATATAATCTATATTTCTTTCGTTTAAAATTTTTGCCATTTCTTTTATCCCATGACCATAAGCATTTGATTTTAATACAGGAAAAATACTACAATCGGGATTTAATTTTTGTATTAAATCAAAATTATTTAAAACAGCATTTTTTGAAATATAAATATTATTTAATGTCTCAAAATGACGATTTATTATTTTTGTTTTAATTTTTTTTACAGCATTATTAAAAGCAATTTGAAAATTTTCCATATAAAATTTTAAGCATTAATTATAAAAATTATACATATTTTGCAAACTTTGCAAACAAAATTGATTTTTGGAAAAATATTCTATCATCTTATTTCAAATTGGACCACTTTTTATAGAATTTAGAAAATCATAAAATATATACTTTAATAAAATTATTTTATAGTCTTGCAGCAGTAAAATTAATCTAATTTAAATTAGTCTAATTTAAATTAGATATCAAAGAAAAATAGATTTGATTTATCTATCAATTTTATTAAACTTTTTTTAATAAAAAATTTACTTAATTTTTAATTCTAAATTTATGTCAATTGAAAAATTTAAAGAAAAAGAAAAAATAAAAAAGAAGGAAAAAGATGAAAATGAAAAAAAAAATGAAATAGTACGTGTTTTACAATTTGAAAAAGAAAAAAAAGAAATTATTGAAGTATTAAAACATAAAAAAAAATTAGCTTATTTAAAATCTTTAATTGAAAAATGACAAATTAGTATTAAAATAGCCAAAAATATTATAGAGTGAAAATGTTTAAATAATGAAAATATTAATGAAATGCTTGATAAAATTGATGAAATTGAAGATTTAAAAGATATTGATAAAATTTTACCTAAAAATTTAAGACTAACAAAAGAAGAATATTTAATAGCTTTAAAAAATAAAAATGCTAGAGTAAAAATTCTAATTAAAATTAATAATTCTCTAGATTATATTTATAATTCCACTCATGTTGATGAATTTATGAACATTTTTGATTTGTCTTGAATATTAACATTATTTAATAGTCAACTTAAAAAAGTACAAGAAAATACTATAGATATTAAAATAAGTTTAAATATTTAGATTTATTAATATATAAAAATATATTTAAAATAAATATACTCAAAAAATTAATTAAAACTTATTAAAAGCACGAGATAATTTAATTAAAAAAATTATAAAAAAATAAAACTAAATCTCATTTATTATAAATTATAAATTAAATAAAAAATTTTTTATAAATATTCTTTATTTTTAATTTTTCAATTCATGTGAATCATATATTGATTAATAAATTCCATTTTATCAAGCATGTGTACAATAAGCTGGAAAAAATCTTTAGATTTAAATAAAACAAGTCCTGTTTTTTTTGCTTTTTTTGGAACAATTTGATGACTTATTTTTAGCTTTATTTTTATTTTTTTTGGGTTTTTTAATATTGAACTAATATTTAATCCAATTTTTATTTATTTAATAATAATAAATATTGCTTGTGTTATTGCCACAAACATTGAACAAGCAATATATAAAACAGAAAAATTATCAGTATTAGCTCCATATACAAATCTTGATACTATAATAATTACATTAATAAGTTATTTAATTTTTTTAAAATTTTCTATATTATCTTTTCAAACTTCATTTTTTTCTTTTATTATAG
Organism: uncultured Candidatus Peribacteria bacterium; assembly: GCA_964423755.1. Taxonomy (GTDB): domain Bacteria; phylum Patescibacteriota; class Gracilibacteria; order BD1-5; family UBA2023; genus CAYRGR01. The sequence continues at coordinate 1,143 of CAYRGR010000141.1, read as the reverse complement.
CCTTAATAGCAGGTATTATAATAACTGTTTCTTCGATTGATTTTAAAAATTTTTGATTACCAAAAGATATTAGACTTTTATTATTTTCAAGATTATTAAGAATAATCAAAAATATGTTTACAGGTTATTTTTTAGTTCAAATTTCTAGTATTGATTTTTTTGTACTTAATAATGCTTCTTATGTTATATTATCATTTATAATTTTAATTTATAAAAAAGAACTTAATCAATTCAATAAAATAACTATAAAATTTTTTCTATACAGAATGTTTTCAAGTTTGATAGGTTGTGTGAGTTATATAATTTGACTTTTTTTAATAAAAAATTTAGGACTTATAATTTCAAATTTACTTTGATTTTTCTCTTTGTTTACAACTTTAGTTATATCTTATTTTTTCTTAAAAGATATTCCTACAAAAAAGAATATAATTGTGACAATACTTATAAGTATTTGTATAATACTATGAGTTATTTTTAAGTAAAATATGGTAAATTTATTTTTCCTAAGTCTTATTTTAAAATTCTTTAGAATAGATTAATTCTTACTTAAAATAAGTATTAATCAATTTAATTTAAATAATATTTTATATTTATTTATTCTATTCTATTACTCCAATTATTATGTCTGATATTTTTCAAGCTACACTTTTTTCATATACTCGTTTATTTGGGTCTATATTATTAGAATTACATGAATTCATTGATACATAATATAAAAAGCTAAGGGCAATCAATTTTGTTCGTCTTGTTAATTCTAGTGCTGTATTTATAGGATTATTATAATCTATTAAAGAAGATGATTGTTTATTTAAATGATTCATAATCTAAAATAAAAGTTAAAAATTAAAATATTTTGTAAAAAATACATATATAAATGCTAATTTTTTAGCAGTTTAATGGAATTAACCGGAGTGTCAAATTATTTTTTAACATTTTTTTGACATTTTTATCTCTTTTTTTCTACCGTACACTTTTAGGATCATACGGTTTTTTCTTGTGAATTTATATTTATGCTTATGTAGTAAAGTTTTTATTGTAATAATATTAATTTTAATTTATAATTTTTAAACTAGGTTAATCGCAGAGAGTAGAATTAATTCATTTAAAATTAAGTCATTAAATATTTATTCGCAATTTATCATT
>CAYRGR010000140.1:0-3119 GCA_964423755.1 uncultured Candidatus Peribacteria bacterium | reverse complement strand
TTATTCTTTATTTATCTCATGATTTGAGTAAAGTTTTTGATTTATTAAATTAAATATTTTTTCTAAAATATCTTTTTTGGTTGGATTTTTTTCAAAAAATAATAATTCTTTAAAGGTTAAATTTTTAGCATCAATATCATAATTTTTATTAAAATAATTATGAATTATATTTAAATATTTATTTTCTTCTAAATAATCAATAGATATTTTAGGAATATATGTTTGTGTTATTTTTTCGGGTTTAGCTATCTTTTTTTTATTATCTATGTGAGCTATATAAAAATATGAAACAATTATACCAAAAATTAAAATAATTCAAAATATATATATAAATTTTTCCAAATTAAAAAAATTATGGCTTTTGTTTAATTTTAAATCAGGAGTAAACTCAACGTCAATATTATTTTGATTATTTAAATTTAAATCATTTACTTTTATTTTAACTATATTACTTTCAAATATATTTCCTCATATATTAATTTTAGATGGTCAAATTTCAAAAATTCAACTTTTTAATGGTTTTGCATTAAATGAAAATATTGTTTTATTTGAAACATTATTATTAATAATACTCATATTTGTAGATTGTGATGTTCAATGTATTGTAAAATTTTCTATTCAGATAATTTCTGGATTATTAATTTGTATTAAATTTCATGAATTTGTAATATTTAAAATAATTCTAAAATTTTCTCAAATATTAACTTCTTGAGAAGATAATTCAAGAAAAATTTGAACTTGATCATTATTATTTATCATAGTTCAACTATTCGCAAATATATTTGTAATTCAAAAAAAAGTTAAATATATAAATAAAAATGTGAGTATTTTTTTCATATAATTTATAAAAATTTAAAAATAAAATAAATCAAAAAATATTATTTATATTTGATTAAAATTTATTTACTTTCTAGTAGTATATAAATTTAGTCTTTTTAGAAAGAAAAAAGCTAAAAATTAATTCTTAATTAAGTATATGTCTTAAAAAAATCACTTGATGGTTTTGCTTTAGAAAAAGCCAGTCTAGTCTTTTTTATAAATACTGCAACATGTATTTGAATTTATTTAAAAACTGAAATCAATTCTTATTAGGTATATATAATAATGAAATTTTTTATATTTCAAGTTTGTTAAAAACAAATATATACTAAAATAAAATTGTTTGACATTTTCCTATTAGCTAAATCTAGTCTAATTTAAAGGTTTTTTTTAAAAATAAAAAAATTAAAATTAATTCTTATTAAGTATATAATATATATATAATTTTTATTTTTAAATATAATAATATAATATTAAAAAATATATAAAAAATTAATTTTTAATTGACAATATTTATTTAAAGAATATATTATTAATGTTTATTATTAACATCATATATTATGATAAAGAGAAAAAAATATGGCAATGCAATTAATTTTTATGTTACAGAGTCTCAAAAAAAGAAAATTGAATATATTCTTAATCAAAAATGACAAAATCTTACAGATTTTTTAAGATCTTATATTCAACAAACTATAGAAAAATATGAAGATAAAAACTGAAATATTAATATTTATCAAACTTATATTTCTTAAAAATTTAATTTTTTGATAGTCTTTTGATGGTAATATTTAGTCTAATTTAAAAGGTTTATAAAAAGAAAAAAACTGAAAACCATTATTATTAGGTATAAATTATTGATTATACCTAAACTAAATTGATCGACTCTAGTGCGGAGCACAAGCTAGTCTACTTTATTTAGGAAAATCGAATTTGCTTGAGTATAATTGATTATTTTTAATATTTAACTTGAAATTTTCATAAAGTATCTTTTGTTACTGTCACAAATTTTTGTTTTCCATTTTCTAGATCAATTTTAAATATTTTTTCATTAGTATTTACATTTTTAACTTTAATATCTCTTATAATTTGTCAAAATTTAGAAGATGAGTCTGATTCCTCTTTTACATATGTAGATAAAATATCTGCTCCAAAAATAATATTTCCATTAGAATTTGAATCTATTGCTGCAGTTTTTAGGCTTTTGTAAAATTCATCATTTTCATTTACTTTTTCAAAAGTCTCTAAAATAGTAGAATCAATTACTGAGTTTAATAAAGGAATTTTTGATATAAATTTTGATAGTTTTATATCAAATGCAAAAATTATTAAAATACAAAACATTGTTAATCAAACTCAAATTGCTACTTTCATTTTTAAAAATATCTCTCAAAAATGTTTAAATTTACTAATAATTAATCAAAATCATTTCATTTCCTCTAATTGTTTTTCTAAGATTTCTATATATCTTAATCAATCTGCTGTTATTTTTGCTTCTAAAAAATTAGAATAATAAATCTTTTTAGCCAAAAGTTTATTTCAATTATCTCAGGATAAAAAAATATTTTCAAAATCTATTTTTCTTTTTTTACATTTCTTTTTTATTTCATTTAAAAAATTTTCATCTTCTATTATTTCATTATTTATTTCTATTAAATCCAAATATCATAATCAAAAATTATACATTGTTCGTCTTTGAAATATTTCTTTACTACAATTTAAATCAATAATGACTTGATCATTAAAATAATCCATAACATCAATAAAATCAAGATTTTGATCAAGCAATCATTCTTTTAATATATTTAAAATAAACAAATCAATTTTATTAATTTGTTTAGATGTTAAGTTCGCTTCTATTTGATTCACCATTATTTTTTTATTTAAAGATTTAAAAAACTCCAAAGTATTTTAACACATACATTAATAAAAAGTCAAAAGTTTTTCTTATAAAATAATACTTACAATTTTGATTTAAGTTTAAAAAATGATATAATGAAAATGTTATTTTTTTATTTTATTTATTTAATATATAAAATATGTTTTGAAATTTTACAGATGAATATAAAAAAATTCTTATTAGTGCTGAAAATTTAGTTAAAAATAACTGATATTCTCAAATCTTAACGGAAGATGTTTTTTTGGAAATAATTAAAAATCAAGTGGGTACAATATATGAAGTTTTTATGGATTATTGAATAAATGAGAAAGTAGTATTAGATGTTTTATCACAAAAAGAATTTAGTTTATGATTTGAAAATAGAAAATGAAAATTTATTTGAATTTCAGAATCTCTTAAA
>CAYRGR010000139.1:0-3139 GCA_964423755.1 uncultured Candidatus Peribacteria bacterium | reverse complement strand
ATTTTTCAATCTTTATCAATTAATTGAGTTTTTGTAGGAATTAATCAAGATTCTCTTAACAATCAAGAAACATCTGTTTTTGAATTACCAAAAACCTGTTTTATTATATTTCATTTGTAATAAATAAGTCCCTCTACTTTATTTTTTCATGTTATAATTTTAACTTCAATAATATTTTCTGGTTTTTGTAATGAATTTTTAACAAGAATTTTTTTTACTATAGATAATCATGATTCATTAAGAATAACCTCTATTTTTTTTCATTTTGTTCTATTTTTTAAATCTATATTATCAGAAATTCATAGGAGCTTTCTTAATTCATTAGATAAAGCTTTTTTTGTAGATCATTTTATAGTTTTTATTAATTCGCCCTTATAATAAATTGCTCCAGCTATAAAACTTCACGAACTCTTAATTTCAATTTCAATAGTATTATCTTTTTTTGTTTCATTAATAAATGTTTTTGCAGAAACTTTGTCAGCATTGACTATTGTATATCATTTTTCTGCTAGGGTCATATATGGTAGAATATAACCTAAATTTACTAATTCTTCTTTTAAAGAATCTATATCCATTCAAGTAATTTCTTTTATTTTCTTTTTAGAATTTGTTCAAGAACGGAAAGATATTTCTGCAGAATATAATTTTTTTCATATTCTTTTAACTAATATTAAAAATTCTTGTTTTTCAAGATCGTTTTTAGAATTTTTTCATTCTTTGAATTTTCTTTTTTTTGTAAAAATATCTTTTATTAATTCTTGTTCTTCTATAATTTGCGGTTCTTCTAATTCTGTATTATCTTTTTGATTTTGCTCAATTTTTTCTTCTTTTTTTATAAATGGATTTTGTAAAAAATTTTGAATTTCTTCATCAGTAGATTTTACTATTAATCATGCAATAAATCATAATACCATATCCATTTTATCAATTTTTTTCTCATAAATAGCAAAAAGTATATCATCTACTTGTTTATCATTTAATACAAACGAACCTGATGGTGAAATTTTACCCCACATTTTTCTAAACATATCCCTATCAAATACTCATTTTAAAGGTTGATATTTTTTTGATGTAATTAAAATTTCTTTTATAGGAATAATGTCTTCTGTCTTTTTAGGCTTTTCTTTTTTTTCAATTATAGCATTTACTTTATATTGCCATCAATTAGTAAAAGGACTTGTATTACTTAGCTTCCCCCCTACTTGAGTTAATACTACATTTATATCTTTCCTTAAAAAAGATTGTTTTTTTAATGCTTCAGCTAAAGCTAATTGTCATTCTTCAAAATCTCAATGATTTATTAAAATAGTACCATTAGGTTTGAATTTTAATTCAGACAAAAAATACAATAAATCATTTTGATCTCAGTGTGTAGTAAATGATTTCCACTGAAAAAGATTTACATTTTTAACTATATGTAAATAAGCTCAAGATTCATTTTCATTATCTGTCACTTCTGGTACATAGATACTTTTTACTCAATTTTCAGAAGCTTCCAATAATTTTCTTCCTGTAGTTCAAGCTCATTGATATCAAAAAAGCATACAAGCATTTTTTGGACTTTTTAATATGCTAAGGTATTGCATTATTGTTCAGCCGTTCAACATTCCTGAAGGAGCTATAATTACACTTGGAACATCTGATTTTAAAAATTCATTTGCTTCTGGATCTTTATTATTTCAAGCAAATATAAAATTTTTACTATTAAATAATTTTTCATAGACCTTATCCTTATCATGTACTCTATATATATTATTTATACTTTTTATACTTCATCAATCATAATAAATTTTTATATTTTTTGGAATTAATCATTCTTCTTGCATTTCTATTAAAAAAGATGATATATCTTGATGTCTTTGAAGCATAAAAGCTGGAATAACGATTTTTCATCATCTATTAAATACATTGTTCATAGCATTGGTAATTTTAATTTTTTCTTCTAATCTTCAAGGTTTATGCTCTCTTCATCAATAAGTTGATTCTATCATAAAAGTATCATATTCAAAACGTGGGATATCTGGTTCTATAAGATTATATGGCTCAAAAAATCTTCATAAATCTCAAGAAAATCATAAATTAATAGTTCATCATTTTCAGTCATCTATAAAAACAGAAACTATAGCAGATCAAAAAACATGCTCAGCTCAATGAAGAACAAAACTTATTCAAGGATTAGTTTTTTGTCATTTTAGAGAAGATATAGATTTTTCCTTATAAAACCCAGTTCATTTAATTTTTGATTTAACTGCATCAACTTCTTTTGTTGTATATAATATTTTATCTTCGATATCTTTTGAAAAAGTTTTAAAAACCTTATCTATATTTCCAATGTTAATTCATCTGTATTTTGCTCTTTCTTCTTCTATTTTTAAAATTTGTTCATTAATATGTTCTTGAAAATTTAATTCTTGAATACTTGTATTTGTCCTTCATTTTCTTCAAAAACTTATATTTTGACATTTTTTTAAATTTTCTAGTTGCTTAATCATATCTGTTAAATTTGCTTTTTTTCCTTCAATCATTTTCATTTTTGCTACTTGTTCTTTTGCCATAACCCTAGCAGAATCTACCAACATAACTTCGGTTAATCATTTTCAAGCATGAGAAGTGTAAATAAATCAATTAAAAGATTTTGAGGATTTAACTATTTCTCAAGAAGGTTTTTTTATTAAAATTTCATCTTTTTCTAACATAGGAACTCTTCAAATATGATCAAGATGGGCATGAGTTAAAATTATAGCCTCTAATTTTGATCTATCAAAAGGCAAAATTCTATTATGTTCAATATCATTTCATGTTCATTGAAACATTCATAAGTCAATTAATACAGAATGAGGATTTGATTTTCATTTTCATTTTCTTTTTACTTCAATTAGCGTTGAAGATCAGGTAACAGTAGAACATCATCATAAATTACTAATAGAAACTTCAGAAAGTTTATTTACTTTTTTTGTAGTTTTGTTAATTAGGTCTCTGATTTTCTTTTTTTGTTCTTGGGCTATTTTTTCTTTATGAGGATTCAATATTGGATCTTTATAAAGAGATTCTATTAGTTTTGTTGTCATTTTATGAATTTTATTTATTAAAATAAATTAAAATTCTTTATACAAATATTTTTTAATATGTCAATTTTTGA
>CAYRGR010000138.1:0-3189 GCA_964423755.1 uncultured Candidatus Peribacteria bacterium | reverse complement strand
ACGAAGTAAATAAATATATAAAAACTTGATTTTTAAAGATATTAAATATAATTTGTACTGTAATATAATTTATATTTAATATAAAGTACACTATGATATATAAAAGAAAAATAATAGATGAGATTTTGAAATATATTAATACTGATGATGTTATTGTTTTGCATTGAGCAAGACAGGTTGGTAAAACATCCATTATGTTATATATTCAAGATATTTTACAAAAAGAAAGAAAAATAAATTATTTTATTGATTTAGAGGATTATAGGAATCTTACAGTATTAAATAATTCTATAGATGAATTTATAAATTATCTAAAAGCAAAATGAGTTTATAATAAAAATAAGGTTTATATATTTATAGATGAGATTCAATATCTTACAAATCCATCTGGTTTTCTTAAACTTATAGCAGATCATTATAAAAATATTAAACTAATTGTTTCTTGATCTAGTAGTTTTGAAATTAAATCAAAATTTAAAAATTCGCTTGTATGAAGAACAATTAATTTTGAAATTTATCCACTTGATTTTGAAGAGTTTTTGTTATTTAAATGATATAAAATAGATCTTTCAGAATCAATAAATTTTAGCTCTATAATTAATGAAGACTTAAAAAATTATTATAAGGAATATATTATTAATGGATGATATCCAAAAATAGTACTTACTGATGATTTGAATCTTAAAGAAAAATATCTGATTCAGATTATTGATACTTATATAAAAAAAGATATACGAGATATTGGCAAAATTCAAGATATAGAAAAGTTTAATAAATTATTAGAAGTATTATCAAGCCAAAGCTGAAACTTACTTAATATTTCAGAAATTTCAAATACAGTAAATCTTCATAAAAAAACCGTAGAAAATTATTTATTTATATTAGAAAACACTTATATTATTAGATTAATTAGGCCTTATAGTAAAAATATTCGTAGTGAACTTTTTAAAACACCAAAAATATATTTTTATGATACATGACTTTTGCAGATACTTTATTTTAAACAGCTTTCAAAAGAAATTATTTGAAATATTTTTGAGACATCTATATTTAGCGAATTTGTAAAATCTTTTGGGAAAGAAAATATATTTTACTGGAGAACTCAAGATAAAAAAGAAATTGATTTTATTTTAAACTTAAAAAATAATATTATTCCTATAGAAGTTAAAACAAATTTTCAAAAATTCAGTAATACTAGTATTTCATATTTTTTAGATAAATATAAGCTTAAAAAGTATTATATTGTATGATTTTATTGAGAAATTAAATGAAAGGACTGTATTTATCCTTGGAATTTGAGAGAAAATATTAAGTACTAAAATTCTATTTTTTAGCACAAAATAAGCGTTTTTGAGAGCATAATCGTTTTTTTTTTTTTGACTTTCCATCTTTTTGTCTATAATATTAGTAATTTTTTTAATATAAATCATAATGAAAAAAACAATATTTTATCATCCCCGTACAGATAAGGCAATGCCTTATCTCCTCAACAGTCAACGTCTCAACAGGCCTCGTGCAGATGTTGCATTGCAACATCTGCACAGTGATAAATCATCCGCCTTCACCCTAGTAGAGCTAATAATAGTAATATCAATAATAGCAATACTTGGTACTATAAATAACAAAACAAAAACATTATATATTAATTTGTTTCTATAAAAAATACATTTTTTCTTGCTTTTCTTTACATATTATTATAATAAAGTGTAATTAATTTCTGTTATTTTTATAAAATAAAAAATGTCATTATATAGACAAATAGAAGACAAAATTAATATTGTAGATATTGTTAATAAATATATAACAATCAAAAAAGCATGAAGTAACTACAAAGCCTTATGTCCTTTTCATAATGAAAAAACACCTTCTTTTGTCATATCTCCAACCAAAAATATTGCTTATTGTTTTTCATGTCATAATTGAGGATGACCTATAAAATTTATATCTGAAATAGAAAAAATTAGTTATCAAGAAGCTGCATTTAAATTAGCAAAAGAAGTTTGAATAGAATTAAAGACAGATTATTATAAAGAAAGACAAGATAATTCAAATAATATTTATGATATATATAAAGTTAGTTCCGAATTTTATAATAAAGAATTATTAAACGAAAATAATCAAGATAAATTAAATTATTTATTAAATAGATGAATTAATTTAGAAACTATAAAAAAATTTAATTTATGATTTGCTTCAGATTCTAAAAAATTACTTGATTTTTTAAAGTTAAGATGATTTAATGAAAAAGATATTTTAGAATCATGAATTTTTGTATCAAATTTTAAAGACAAATTTTTATGACGCATAATTTTCCCTATTGCAAATTTAACATGACATATTGTTGCTTTTACATGAAGAGTACTAGATGATTCTTTACCTAAATATTTAAATTCTCCTGCAAGTAAAATTTTTGATAAAAGTTCTATTTTATTTTGACTTAATTTGGCAAAACAAGAAATTACCAAAAAAGATTCTGTAATAATTGTAGAATGACAAATGGATACTATTTCTTTACATCAAGCATGATTTACTAATACAGTAGCCATTAGTGGCACAGCCCTTACAGAAGCTCAAGTGAAATTATTAAAAAGATTTACAAAAAATATATATTTATGTTTAGATAATGATAATGCTTGAATAAATGCTACATTTTTAAGTTTGGAAAATCTAATAAATGCTGATGTAAATATTAAATTAATTAATTTATTAAATTTTAAAGACCCAGATGAACTTCTAAAATCCAAAGAAGATTTTTCTGTTTTTTTAAAAAATAGTTTAACACAAATAGATTTTTACATAAAACAATGAAGTAAAAAATATAATTTAACTTCTATACAATGAAAAAAATCTATGATAAATGATATGCTTAAAATTTTGAAAAAAATAAATTCAAAAATTGAATTAGATTTTTATTTACAAGAAATTTGAAAAAATTTAGACATTAGTTTAAGTGTTCTTTATGATGAATACAATAAATTTTCTTATCAAAAAGAAAGCAATGAAAATATTGTAAATAATAAGATTTGATTTTCATTTGATGAAATTTTAATTTGATATTTATTATTATATAATTTTTTTGACTTGTTTTTTAAAAAATTTAATTATACTATAGATGATATTGTACAAATTAATTCATTTCAAAATTTATATAAAATTCTTTTAGAAAAAGATTTATTCTTTGAAGATGAT
>CAYRGR010000137.1:0-3209 GCA_964423755.1 uncultured Candidatus Peribacteria bacterium | reverse complement strand
CAGAAATTATTAAAGAAAAAATTTTTTTAAATTTTAAAGATGAAATTCCTTATTCTATATTTGTCGAAACAGATGAGATTGACGAACATAAAGATTGTATTAAAATTTTGGCATATTTATATACAGAAAGAGAATCTCAAAAAATTATAATAATATGACAAAATGGACAAAATTTAAAAAAAATATTAAGTCAATCCAAAAAGGATTTAAATCAAATTTTTAATAAAAAAATTGTTTTAATATTAAAAATTAAAATTTTACCAAAGTGGAAAAAAAATAATAATTTTTTAAAAAAATTTCTAAAATAAATTTATGGTTAATTATAATTGTTTTGCAGAAACATTTTCTAATTCTAGACAAAATTTATTATGGCCAGAAATAGATTATTTTATTTCATATTTAAAAGAAAATTCATTTATTAAAAACAAAAAAAATACTCTAATCCTTGATATTTGATGTTGAAATTGAAGATTATTAAAATATTTAAAAAATCTGAACTTTAGTTTTGATTATTTATGAATAGATTCTTCTATAAAAATGATTACAGAAGCCAAAAAATCTTTTAAAGAATACAAGTTTAAATTATTAAAAATGGAAAATGTTGATAAATTAAAAACTAAATTTGATATTATATTTTTAATAGCCTCTTTTCATCATATTGATTGAGAAAAAAAACGACTTGATGTTTTAAAAAAAATTAAAAATTGTCTTAATTTAAATGGATATGTATTTTTTACAAATTGGAATTTATTAGAAATAAATAATTTTAAAAAATATAAATCAAGTTTTTTATGAAATTGAGATTTTAAAATCAAAATTTGATCATATTTAAGATATTATCATTGATTTAATATAAATGAATTAAATAATTTATTTAAAATATCTAATTTTAATATTTTAGAAAATAAAGTTTTTGATTGAAATAAAAATATAATATCAATTATAAATAAAACAAATTAAATAAATATTTAATATTATACTCAAGTAAAATTGCTTAACAATTAATCTAGTCTAATTTAAATATTCTATTTAAACATCTGAAGTAATCGCTATTTGTAGTAATGATCTGTATTATCAGGATTTCACATCTTATCTAAACAAAACATATCAGACATTTTTAGAAACTGGTACCTATGTCTATACCTATCTGGTTATTATTTTATTAAATTTTTTTGCATTAAAAAAATTTTTATTATAATTAAAAACAAATTATAAAATTACTTAATTTTGCTTATTTATGCCAAAAAAACTAGAAAAAACTTCTACTAAATATATTTTTATAATGTGAGGAGTAATGTCTTAAGTTGGTAAATGAATTACTTGTGCATCAATTTGAAGAATTTTAATTAGTAAATGATTTAATGTAACCTCTATTAAAATTGATCCATATATAAATGTTGATGCTGGTACAATGAATCCAATTGAACATTGAGAAGTTTTTGTTACAGAAGATGGTGATGAAACAGATCAAGATATATGAAATTATGAAAGATTTTTAAATAAAAATATTTATCGCGAAAATTACATGACGACCTGAAGAGTTTATTTGTCTGTAATTGAAAAAGAAAGAAATTTAGAATATAAATGAAAATGCGTACAACCAATTCCTCATATACCAATAGAAGTAAGAGAAAGAATAGATAAAGCAGTAGAAAAAGCCTGATCAGAAATTGCAATTATTGAAATTTGATGAACTGTCGGAGAATATGAAAATTTATTATTTTTGGAAGCAGCTAGATTTATGCATTTACAAAATCCAGATGATGTTTTATTTGTAATGGTAAGCTATCTGCCTGTACCAAGTATGATATGAGAAATGAAAACTAAACCAACTCAACATGCAGTAAGAAGTCTTAATGCTGCTTGAATACAACCAGATTTTATAATCGCAAGATCACCTACTCTTATAGACGAACCAAGAAGAAAAAAAATTGCTTTATTTTGTAATATAAGAAATGATGATGTAATATCTGCTCCAGATATAGATTCTATTTATGAAGTTCCTGTTAATTTTGAAAAAGATAAATTTTGAGATAGAATTTTGAAAAAATTAAATTTAAAAGCTCGTAAAAACGATATGAAAGACTGGAAAAAATTTGTAGATATTTACAAAAAATCAACTCAGGAAGTAAAAATTTGAATTGTTGGTAAATATTTTTCTACATGAGATTATACTTTAACAGATTCATATATTTCTGTAATTGAAGCTATAAAACATGCATGAGTTGCAAATAAATGTAAAATAAAATTATCTTGGATTAATACAGAAGAGGTAGAAAAAAAGTGAGTAAAAGTTTTAAAAGATTTTGATGGTATAATTGTACCTCAAGGTTGGTGATCTAGATGAAGTGAATGAAAAATTAAAACTATAGAATACTGTCGCACCAAAAAAATTCCTTATTTTGGACTTTGTTATGGTATGCAAATGGCTGTAATAGAATTTGCCAGAAATGTTTGTAAATTAAAAGATGCAAATTCTGAAGAATGCGATCCAAAAACTTCAAATCCAGTAATTCATATAATGTCAGAACAAAAAGTACTATTAGAAAAAAAACAATATGGATGAACAATAAGACTTTGAGGCTGGCCTTGTAAACTAATACCCTGAACTCATCTTGCTAAAGCTTATAAAGAAAAATTTAAAAAAGAAAATATAACTATTTCCGAACGTCATCGTCATAGATATGAATTTAATAATGCTTATAAAAATTTATTTGAAAAAAAATGACTTAAAATAGCTGGTACTTCTCCAAACGGAAATATAATAGAAGCAATAGAAATAACCAATCATCCATTTTTTATAGGAGTTCAATTTCATCCAGAATATATTTCTAGACCACTTGATCCTCATCCGCTTTTTGTAGAGTTTATAAAAGTTTGTATAAAATTACAAAAATAATTTAAATTTTTAATATATTTCTTAATTTAAATATAAATTTATATCTTTATATATAATTCAAAAATCTCAAAAAATATTTTTAATTATTTCTTTTATATCTCATTCAAATATTTTTAATTCCGCATTTATTATTGGTTTTTGGGTTTTAATATAAATATTATCATTATTTATTTTAATATATTTTATAAATCAAATAATATTTTCTCTATTTTTTTCAATTAAAAATTTTTTTAATTTACTAAAAATAATTGATATAACAACATTTTTATTTCAATAATACTTATTTAAATTTAATTTAAAATCTTGCATT
>CAYRGR010000136.1:0-3222 GCA_964423755.1 uncultured Candidatus Peribacteria bacterium | reverse complement strand
CGGGATTTGGAGTCCCGCATTCTAACCGTTGAACTACAGGGCTATGGTGGTTATTAATTTTTTGGTAGTTAGATTATATTTTAATTTAAAATAAATCAATTTGAAATATATAAATATCTAATTAATATTTTTATTTTCTATAATTTGTCTGTTTTTATATATTTAACTAACATAAAATTATATTTTATTTGATTCATATAAAATATAATCATAACAAAATAAACAATATTCAAAATAATATGTGGATCAATTTTCATAAAGCAAGTCAAACTATTTTTATTTCTGATTTTTCTTTACTGATATAGTACGAAATATAAAAAAATTGAATGATACACGAAATTCAAAAACAAAAACTTACTAATCCAATAGTTTCATTATCAGTTGGAATAAAACCAAATAACATAAATTATTAAATTAAAAAATAGGTTATTTATAAATTTCTTTCCTGTGTCAGACTTTTAAGATTATAAAATTATATATCTATATTTTTATATCTGATAATCAACTTTTTAAGGATTCCTAAAGATCATTTTCTATTTTAATTTTATTTTTGCTTATTTCATATTTTTTTAAACATTCTTCTATAATTTTTTGGTTTTCATTGAAGAGTATAAAAAACAAATTATAGCCGTAAATTTATTCTTAAATATTTATCAATTTTTAGTAGATCTTCATTATTTAAAATTCAAATTCTAGATAATAAGATTTCTTTATTAATTGTTAAAATTTGACCTATTTTAATTGTCGACGGCTTTTTTAGATTATTTGATTCATCAGAATCTGATTAGAATATTTGTAGGATAGTAATATTTTATATATTATCAATTTTTAATTTTCACATTTTATAACTTTCAAATCTCTAAATACTAAATCTTTTAAAACTAATTATTGAATCAACACCTATAAAATCTTTTACTTTTACTTCTGGATTTATTACGAATTGTTGAGTCAATAAAGCATTTTCTTCTCTGAATTTACTCATTTTACCATCAATAATTTTTTCCATAATATCAGCTGGTTTATTTGCGTTTTTTGGATCCTGTTTCATTAATTCAAGTTGGATTTCTTTCTCTTTTGTTATTATTTCTTCTGAAATATTTTCTGGAGATAGCACATCTGGATTCATAGCAGCAACATGCATTGCAACTTGTCTTAATTTTTCAAGATCTGTTCAAATTTTTCATATTACAATACTCGCTACTTTATTGTTCATGTGTACATAATAAGAAATTGCTTCTCCTGTAATTTTAGTCATTGTTTTTATTTTCATATTTTCTCCAATTTTTAATTGATATTCACTAGATTTTAAATCTTCTGCTTGTTTCATAGCCTCAGTCTCATCTGGATTAGATTTTAAGATTTCCATAATTTTACTTACCATTTCTCAAAAAGTATCATTTTTAGAAACAAAATCTGTTTCACAACTTATAGCTACGATATATGCTGTATTTCAATTAACTTCAATTTTAATTTTTCATTCTTTAGTAACATTATCAGCCCTTTTTGCTGCTTTTGCAATTCATTTTTTTCTTAAAATTTCTAATGCTAAATCTAAGTCTCAATTTGATTCTTCTAAAGCATTTTTACAATCTGACATTCAAACTCAAGTCTGATCTCGAAGATCTTTTATTTGTTTAATTGTTATTTCCATAATATAAAAGGTTAAAAAAATTAAAATTAGTAATTTGTAATAATGTAAATTATTTAGTTTTTTCTTTCATAAGATTTATAATTTTTGTAATAAATCAAATTTCAAATGATTTTCAATTATATGCGGTCATTGATAAAAAAATTATAAATCAAATATAACACAAGAAAAAAAGTCATCACATTCTAAACATTATTCATGAAGGCAAAAAAATAAAAACACATGATGTAATAAAGAAATATAAAAGAAATAGTACTAATCATTGTTTAAAATGAAAAGATAAAAATTTAGATTCTTTTTGCATAAAAAATGGAACAAGAAATCATAACGGAATATAACAAATACTAGCCAAAATTCTGTCTTCTTTATTTGGTCATTCTATTTCTTCATCTTCTTCAAGAAAAATTTTATTTTGCTTATTTTCTTCCATAATTTTTTTATAAATTATAAATTTTCTATTAATTTTTGTTCTTCTTTAAATCCTTCTTTGATTGTATCAAAACTTTTATTAACTTTCTTTTTTAATAAAAAGGGTTTAATATAATCTAAAACAAATTTAATAGATTTAGTAGAATTTATATTACAAGGAATGAAATCTGTACAAGAATCAATGTCTCAGTTAGATCACAATAACGCATAAGAAGGAATTTTCATTTTTTTAGCTTCTAATAATGCTAGGCTTTCATAATGTCAATCTATAACAAATATAACATCAGGAATTTTTTTTAATTCTTTTACTCATTCATATGATTTTTTTAATTTTTCTATTTCTTTGATTTTTTCTGATTTTTCTTTTTTATTAAGAATATTAAAAGCTCAAGATTCTAAATCTTTTTCTAATTTATTATAAGTAAAAATTCTCTTTTTTAATGTTGAAAAATTAGTAAAAAGACCAGGAACCCACTTGTTTACTATATAAAAATTTCATGTTTCAATAGCAAATTGTTTAGAAACTTCTTGTAATTGAATTTTAGATCAAACAATAAGTACTTCTTTACCTTTTTCTATAAAGTCTTTTAATTTTTGTGAAACAGTATCTAATTTTTCAATAGTTTTATATAAATCAAATACATGGATTCAATTTTGTGCTCAGTAAAGATAATGTTTCATTTTTGGAGACCAATATTGTGCTTTGTGTCAAATATGTACAGAGTTATCTAACATATCTTTAATTAAAGATGAATTTGTCATAAAAAATAGTTAAAAAATAATCCTTAACTTAAGGATTATAAAAAATAATTTATTATAAATAAATTTTGCAGGAAAATCCTTAAGTAATTTTTTTCATTTTCCGAAAAAAATTTAGTTTATTATATTTAAATATTAAATTTTGCAAAAGTTTTTAGCCATTTTCTTCCCATTGGGATTTTTTTATGTAAACAATAGTTATTATTTTGGCTTTAATAAAAGCTAACATAGTATATCTAAAGTATCTAAAAAAAACCTATAATTTTCCCTTATGAATTTTAATCATCATTATTTTCTACACAACCTGATTAAGTTTTACATATAATATTCCCTTTAATTAAATCTTTCAAAAGATTTTCATTTTTTTTTTTTTTTGATATCTCAAA
>CAYRGR010000135.1:0-3235 GCA_964423755.1 uncultured Candidatus Peribacteria bacterium | reverse complement strand
GTTCTAGTAATGATACAAATTCTTGTAGTAATGTTTGAATGTGTTTAAAAATTCCAGATGATACAGATAAATGTGGGACTAATTGTAGTTGTCCTAAATGAAGTGTTTGTTCTAGTAATGATACAAATTCTTGTAGTAATGTTTGAATGTGTTTAAAAATTCCTACTAATGATGACGAAGATGATATATTAAATAAATGTCTTAAAGAAAAAGTAAATAGTAATGGTTTTATAAAATGATATAATAATGCTTGTAATTCTTGTCCTTGTAATTATAATTTTGATTTTTTATCAATTTTAAAAAGTTGTGATATTATTTTTCCTGCTATTACAAATCCAAATAAAGATATTATATTTTCTAAATGAAAAATTTTTCAAATAAAATAATAT
Organism: uncultured Candidatus Peribacteria bacterium; assembly: GCA_964423755.1. Classification (GTDB taxonomy): domain Bacteria; phylum Patescibacteriota; class Gracilibacteria; order BD1-5; family UBA2023; genus CAYRGR01. The sequence goes on along the minus strand of CAYRGR010000135.1, from coordinate 2,846 downwards.
ACTTAAACTAAATTAATCAGGGCTTTATGGAGAATAAAATTACCTAAAATATCATTAATTAATCTTTTTTAAATACTTAATTTATTTTAAATTTATCTATCTACCAAGTATATTTGCTTTTATATTTTTAGTGCTTTTTTTTCAATTATCATTTATAACTTCTACTGTAATTTTATATGTACCAATATCTAAATCTCACTTATCATTAATAGATGCTACAAAATCATTATTTCAATCTAAAATTTTTAATAATTGATCATTTAAATATATATTAACAACGCTAATTAATGATTCACTTTTTATAGTTCATCTAAGATTAAAATATTGATCTTTATAAATATTTATTTCTAAATTTTTAGGATTTGTTATGATTATTTCTGGTTTTCATAATTCATCATTATTAATATTACTTCAAGATCAATTTTCTACTATAGAATCTCAAACATTTAACCAATAAGATCAAAAATCAATATCATAAGAAATTGTTTTATCATAATAAAAAATATCTATAACTTTAATACTAATAGTATTGACTCATTTTGTATTTTCTCAAAAATCAATTTCTTGATCAATATTTCAAGATTTTTGTGATTCTATAGGAAACTTTTTTAAAAGAACTCCATTTTTCAAAACTTGTACTTCAATAATAGGATTATTAGAATCAAAACGAATTTCTAATTTATGTTTAGACTTCTCTAAAAAACTTCAATTAATTAAATTAGATCAAATACTAATTCCTGATGTATTTAACAATGGTCTTTCACATATTCTATTTGGATCATATGATGTGATTATATTATCTATAGATCAAGTATTAAAATCTGTCCATTTTTGTATAGAATTTAACCATTCTTTGTTGTAAGAATCAATAATGGGTAATGAATTTGAAATATGAACTTTCTTAATTGCAGCAATTGGTGTATTTTCTGTAATTTTACCATTACATAAACCATCCAATTCAACTTCTTCTCATCAAACATCATATTCATATGGTTTTACAGCAAATATAGAATTAATTTTTAAAGAATCTTGTAATTTACTAGTCGCTAATTTTCAAGTAGATTTAGATATAGTAGCTCTAATAAGTCACTCTTTAGGTTCTTTAAACTCTTTTTTTTCTAAATCTTTATGTGCAAATGTCATAAAATCACGCCAAATAGGAGCTGCACAATTTAATCAATCTCAATTTCATTTAGTAGCAGATCAGTCTGTATTTCATGCCCACACAACAGTAGTAATTTGAGGAGTGTATCCTACTGTCCATAAATCCATAGGTAAAATTTTCTTTCACTTAGAATCTTTTATTTCTTTATTTGATGTTCATGTTTTTGCTGCTATTTTTCTATCTTTTAAAGTTAAAGCATTATTCCAAAAATCTCATGGTCTACTAGATGAATCGGACAAAATATAACTAATAATATATGATGCTACTTCAGAAAATATTTTTTTTCATTCAGTTTTTTTATATTCTTCAATTATATTTCATTTTGCATCTTCAATTTTTAAAATTGGAGTTACTTCCTTTTTTATTCACATATTAGCAAAAACCATATAAGCCTGTACTAATTCTAATGGCTTTAATTCTCAAGTACCTATTCATAATGGAGCTCAATATGAATATCATAATTTTAAAGAATTTATACCTAATTCATTTGCAAATTTAATAATTGCGTCTTCTCATCAAGCATAAATAAAAATTTTAATTGCAGGTATATTTCTAGAATAATTAAGAGCTTTTCTTAAGGTCATTCTTCATAAAAATTTACCATCATAATTTTTTGGTTCCCAAGTAGAGAATTTTGTACTTACATCATATATTGGAGTATCTGGAGAAATTGGAAATTTTGATATAGCATAAGCATATTCGATTGGCTTAAAACTAGATCAAGGCTGTCTTTCTGATGTAATAATATTAACATTTGCTCATTTTTTATCACCATCAAAATAATTAACTCATCCTACCATTGATATTATTTGACCAGTTTCATTATCAATACTAATTAAAGCAGCATTTGATGCTCAATAATTTTTGTCATTTATATCAACTTGTTTTTTTATTAATTCTTCAGCTTTATCTTGAAGAATAGGATTAATAGTAGTATAAATTTTTAATCATCATTGAGCTTGAAAATCTTTTCCATATTTATTTTCTAAATATTCTTTAACATAAAAAACAAAATATGGATATTTTATTTGTTCTATATATTTTTTAAATTGAAAATCAACTCAATCTATTATAGATTTTTTAAAGTCTTCTATTTTTATCTTATTATCTTCAAACATTCTTGATAATACAAAATCTTTTCTTCATGTATTATATTCAAAAACTAGATCTTGCATTTCATCTAAGACTCATGTTGATGTCTCAATATTTTTAGAAGAATCTGTATTTAATATTAATCAAGAATAATTTATTTTAATACTATTTAAAAAATCAGGAATATTACTTGAATTAATAGCAATACATCATTTTGAATTTATATTTAAAGATTCTTTAAAAAATTCTTTTTCTAATTTACAAATATTTAATTTATCTTTTCATAATCTATTAATATCTATATCTGTAACTATTGATTTAAATTTATCAATTAATGGTTTATATTTAAGAAAATCTTCTTTATTACTTATAATAAGTTTACTTTTTGTATCATCTATATTATAAACATACATATATCACATTAAACGATCTTTATGATTATATGGTGAGTAAAAAGTAGGTCATTTAGGCAAAGATGCTAAAATTGTACTTTCTAAAATTCACAAATCTTTTGCTTCTTTTCAAAAAAAAGTCTTAGAAGCTTCTTCTATTCAATATGCATTAGATCAAAAAGAAATTTTATTTAAAT
>CAYRGR010000134.1:0-3262 GCA_964423755.1 uncultured Candidatus Peribacteria bacterium | reverse complement strand
GTTTTAATAGATCAAGAAAAATTTATTAAATTTAAATTCGAAAAATCAATTAAATTAATTTTATCAAAAAAATTTTCATTTACTATATATCATAAAGTGTTTCAAGAAAAAAAGGTTAACTCATAAGAATTAATTATATTTTCTTTTATATTAAAATCAAAATATGTAATATCATTTTTAATTGATTCTAATTTTAACTCTAAATTTTGTCATACAAAATAATTTTGTAAAAAATATATTCAACTCACTCACATTATAGTCATTATAAAAACGCTAATTAATAATTCTATAAATGTAAAACCTCTTTTTTTCATATTATTTAATTTTTATTAAAATAATTTTTGTTATAAATATAACTATTAAAAATAAAGTAAAAAAAAGGAAAATTTTTCAAATTTTATCAAGAAAAATGGCTCATATTCAAAACAATAAAGATACACTATAAACAAATCATCTTATAAAATTTTTTGATAGACCGAGTTTTAATAGTCTAAAATGTAGATGATAAGAAGTATCTCATTTTAATAAACTTTTTTTATTATATAATCTCATAAAAATAACATAGAAAGCATCTATTAGATAAACTCAAATTACAGAAGCAACTGTCGCTATTTTTCATCCAGCTATTATGGCTAATGTGGCTATAATAAAGGCCATAAACATACTACCACTATCTCAAAGCAAAAAAATTCTTTTTATATCAAAAATCCAGACTAAAAATATAGAAGGTATTAAAATGGCTAATATTTTTAATACAAATATTGAATTTTCTTTTGCTAATAAACTAGTGTCTAAAATATATAATTTTATAGTTAAAATAAAAATAACAATTAATGCAATAAAAGAAATTCATGATGTCATTCATGATATACTATCGCTCCAGTTAATAGAATTAAAAACTATAATGTACCATAAAATAGTAAATAATAAAGGTATAATATAAATTTTTATTTCTCATAAAACAATAAAATATTGATCTAAATGTAAAATTCATCAAAAAATATTGCTAATATATCAAATTTTAATACTTGTTATACCCATTATTGCTCATATTAAAATCTGAAATAATAAGCGTAAACTAGGAGAAATTTTAAATTTTATTTTTGATATAGTATCTAAGTCATCTATAAAACTAATTATTATAACAATTAATCATAATAATAATATTATAATTAACTTACTATAAGTTATATCAAGAAACAAACAAGATATTAAAACTAAATTAATATATAAAATAATTCAAAGTCAATATGGAATGGGTTTTCTTTTTCATTCATGAGGATACCTTTCTGGATGATCTAATAATCAAAATTTATTAAAAATTAATATAAAAATCTTTATAAACAAATAAGATGTTATTATTGATACAGAAAGTAAAAATAATAATTGTTGAAATAATGTACAATTTATTAAATTCATATATTACTTTTTAGAATTTATTTTTTTATCAATTTCTAAATTCTTATCTTTTACATAATTCATAAATTCCTGTTTTTTAAAAAAATATATATATAATCCTACAATAATTATTATTCATAATATTATATATCCAAAATTGTCAAAAATTAATTTATAATATTCTACAAATAAAACTCATAAAATAATTATGATAATTGCCCATAAAATAGATCATAATATATTATATATCCAAAATTTTTTTTCTTTCATTCACATTGATCAAGCTATAAAAGGAACAAAAGATCTAGTGAAATTATGAAATTTTCATAAAATTATAAATAATGCTCAATTTTTTTTAATTTGATTTTTTAAAATTTTTAATTCTGTATCTCATAATCAAAACCATTCTCAATAATTTTTAAAAAATTTTGCTCAAAACATTTTTCATAAAATATATCAAACATAATTTCAAATTATGGCTCAAATAATAGATACTATTATCATAAAAATTAAATTATTTTTTCAAAAAAATCATCATACAGTAAGCATTATTTGTTGGCCAGGAAAAAATACTCAAAAAACAGGAAATGATTCTATACAACTACTTATAAATGCTATTAAATAATTCCAACTTCATAATAAAATAACCTTTTCTCAAATCCATGTTAAAAATAATTCTATCCAATCGGGCTTGAATATAGATATTAAAACAAGAACAATAATAAAAATAATAAAAATTATATTTAATATTTTTAATAAAAAATCTATAATTTTAGTAATATATACTCTTATAATATCTTTCATTTTATAATAAAATTAATATATTATTCATTATACTCAAGTAAAATTGTTTAACGATTTTGTAGTAACAAAATCTGACCTAATTTAAAAGGTTTCAAAAAGAAAAAAAACCAATTTTTGTTAAGTATATATTAAATATATTTATAAAAATAGAAATGTAAAATTTAAAAAGCCTAAATATTTCGAACTTAATAAAAAAATAGGAAATTTTTTTAAATTTCCTATTTTTAATTTACATAATTCATTTTGCAATTTCTTTATAAATTTAACAAAATTTTACTATCTTTTCCTTTTAATAATAAAATAATCAACTCATTCAATATATACTGGGGTTTCTTCTTGTAGATTTTCTGTTCAGGTATTTGTGTTTTCTACTAGATTTTCTTCTTGTAGATTTTCTGTTCAGGTATTTGTGTTTTCTAAAATATTTGTTTTTAGTCAAACATTATTTCAATTATTTACTATTAAAAAAACTAATAATCCTGCACAAATAAAAAATGTTAATCATCAAACTAATATTTTTTTGTTAAATTTACTAATTCATGGAATTTTTCTATTTTTTGAAAGTTCAACACTAACATTATCTTTATTAAATAATTCCTTAGGAACAGTATTATATAATTCTTCATTATTTAATAAATTTTCTGGTACTTTTACTTCTTCAACTTTTTCTTCTGTAATATTTTGAATATTTAATGATTCATCTTTAATTATACTAAGATCTGATTCATTATTCACTATCATCTCTGGTGCTTTTACTTCTTCAGCTTTTACTTCTTCAGCTTTTACTTCTGTAATATTTTGAATATTTAATGATTCATCTTTAATTATACTAAGATCTTCAATTTTTTCTTCAAAAATATTTTCACCAAATTCTTTTATAACATCTAATTCTGGAAAAAATTCTTTTTTTTGTTCTTTTTCAATTTCTTTATCATTTAAAAAAATTTCAATTGATTCATTAGATGATGTATTGTCATCTTTATTTTCCTGTTTATCTGTATCTATATCTGCATCATTATTAAAAACATTCATTACTGATTCTTCTGGTTTTATTTCTTCA
>CAYRGR010000133.1:0-3265 GCA_964423755.1 uncultured Candidatus Peribacteria bacterium | reverse complement strand
TTAAAGCACCTATACTAGTTCCTGAAATAGCATCAGGTTGAATATTAAATTCACTCAAAGCTTTTAAAAATCCAGCTTCATAAGCTCCTTTTGCTCCACCACCAGAAAGCACTACTCCTAATTTAATATCCATTATTATTCCTTAAAAAATAATTTGTTCATTTATTGAAATTTCAATAAATTCATCATACGTTATAAATTCACTAATATTAGATTGACTTTCAATTATCTTTTTTGGTTCATCAAAAGTTGTTATAATACTTACCAAATCGCTAATTTCTGGTAGTTTATTATTAATTATAATAGTATTGTACTGTTGTGTACTAATCAAACTCAAAGCATTTTTATCAATTTCTTTTACTCTTTCAATATCATTTATCATCAGACTAATGTCTAAATACCTCTTTTTAACTAAGTCTTTTGTTGCATCTTTTAGACTGGCTCTTAAAAATCTAATAATATCATTTCGTTCATTTTCATTACTTTTTTCAATAATCAAACCTAGAGTACCACTAAATAAATTATCTAATAAACAATATATTTTTAAATATATGCTATCAAAATGTTCATAATTTTCTTTAGTTGTTAAATATAAAATTTCTTCTCTTATTAAATCTTTAGCTTCCACTTTACTTAGTCTTTTTTCAATATTAAAAAACTTATTTTCTGTTTCAGATTTAAAACTTTCTAAAGTTTTTGAAATCATTTCAACTTGTTGATCCAAATCTTTAAATTGAGAATAAAATTTTATAATACTTTCCCTAGTTTCATATAGTTTTTCTGCTATGAATGCTACTTTTAAATCTACCCTAGATATGTGTTCACTTTGATCTTGAAGCCAATAAGAACAAGCATTTAATCCATTTATTAAACTTTCATTTATTAAATTTTGTCTTTTTCCTGAAGTTCCTGTTACATTATCCCAAATTCTATTTTTAATACTTTGCCTATTTTTTAAAATATCATTGTGGTCATTTGCCACAACATTAACACCATTAACTAGCTCTAAAATCATTCTATCTGCTATATAATGGTGATTTTTATTTAAATAATTTAACTCATCTCTTTTTATGCCTATATCTAAATTTTCTAAAATTCTTATTTTATTATTTTCCATTTTCTTCCTTTAGAACAAATGAACACTTTTCTATTCGTTGCTTAACTCTATCATTAATAATTTTTAACAATTCCAGAATATTAAATCTATCCTCACATATTGAAATTTTATTTTTTATAGAAACCTTTTTTTCTTCAATTTCTTTTTCTAAATCAGATACTCTTTTAGATATTAGTTTATTTAAATTTTTCATTTCCAAATCAAGCTTATTTTTAACTTCATTTTCTATTGTAACATCTAGTATTTTTTTAATATGCGAAAATATATTATTTAACAAATTATCAAAAATATTTGAATTGATTACAAAATATTGCTGTTTCTTTGTTTTTGGTTCAGGTTTAGAAAAAATATTTTTTATTGTCGCAAATAAAGGCAATGTATTTTCTACTATTTCATAATCTATAATTAGATTTTCTTTTTCTATAGAATTAGTTAAAGAACTGTTTAATATATATCCTGTTTGATTTATTTTTATAATAGGAAATGAAAATTTCAAGTCTAAATATGGGATTTCCTTTAATAAAATATGCCCTTTATGTTTTTCACTTATAATTTCTTGATTTAACTTTAATATATTTAAATTTAGTACATTATTTATATTTTCATCAAATTCATTTAAAATATTTCTTATATTATTAAATAGTTCATCTTCTCTTTTGTGTATCAGTTTTGTTAATATCTCTTTTGAATAATGTCTTGATTTTATTGATTTACCATATATCTCTATTTTCAAATTTTTATTTTTTAATATATATTTCTCTTTTAATTTATCTAATTCTTTTTTTATAAATAGTATATTGTCTTCTATTGTTGGTAAAAAATCTTTTTTTGAATTTTCAATATCAATTTTTTCTTCTTGAGTGTTGTTAATTCCTAATTTTAAATCATCAAATTGTTTTTTTGTTTCTTCTTCTAGATTTTTTATATAAGAAAATATTTCTTTATTTATTAAATTTAAAGTACTAATAGTATTTTCTAATTCTTTTTCAAAGAGAATTGAAATATCTTTTTCTAATTTTTCTATTTCTATAAGAATATTATTTCTAACATCTTTACTCTCAAAATTATCATTTATACTATTTAAAATATTTTTAAATTCTAAGGTAATCTTATTAATTTCTATTTTTAACTTACTTATGTTTGTTGTATTTTTTTGTTTCAATATTTTACTCAACAATTTCATATTTAACCTTTATTTTTTATCAAATTTTGAAGCAGCTACGGCACCTATAGCTCCAACAACTATTACTCCTACTCCAATAGCAATTTTTTTCCATAGACTATTATTTTGATTATTCATATTTTTAACTGTATCATTTTTTTGTTTTTCATATTCAAGTTCTAATTTACCAAGCTCAAAAATTTTATTTAAACATTCTCTTTTAAAATCCTCACTTCCATCTTTTGACATTTTTTCAATTATTTCATAAATTTTTTCAAAATTCTTAATTGAAATTTTTTCCATTGCTGAAAGATGCGTAGCTTTTGCTGAATCAATAATATCTTTTATAGTATTCAAATATGTTCTTTGTAACTCAACAATATTTGGAATAGTTTGCAATACTTCCATTACTTTTGCTTTATCCAAATTTCCAATATTAGTTTGATTCATAATTTCATTAAACTTTACTTGTTCCAATCTTTTATTTTTTAAATCAAATAAATCTCTATTATTCATAATTTAATATCTCCATAAAATTAATTTTTCTATTTCCTAAACAAACTATCAATTACACTATCAAGTCTATCAATACTTCTTTTTTCCATCTTTTCTCCACACTTTGGACATACAAGTTTATATGGATTTTGTTTTAAAGCCATTACATTAGCTCCTTTTTTCATTACAAAGTAATTTACACAAAGAGCCATTATTTAGAAATTTATTAAAAAGTTTATAGCCAAAATATATGACTACACCCCAAAATATTAAAGTAAGTAAAATCCCTATTTTATTTCCTTGTGTGAAACACCTTATTATAGTTAAAACTATTTATAAATCTATATAAAAGTAATAATTTTAGATATAAAAATCTATTTTATTACTTTTATACACAAAATATTTATTATTAAATAAATATTTCAAATAGAACACGCTAGTGCTGATTTATCAAGAAGAGCAGTTATTCATACTTTAGGAGTTTTATCTTT
>CAYRGR010000132.1:0-3272 GCA_964423755.1 uncultured Candidatus Peribacteria bacterium | reverse complement strand
ATATATAAAACATGATTTTAAGGTAATAAAAATATCGTGTTTTTTAAGTTTTTATAATTTCTAAAGTATTATTTTTTGTATAAATACTTAAGAAATAATCTAATTTTTAAAAAAACAAAAATGAATTTATTATTAATGTATATTAAAGTATTTGGAAATTTGTAGGTATTAGATGAAAATTTTAATTTAAATTCTGTTACTCATTTCAAAGAGTTATTGACTTTTGTTGTGAATGATGCTCATAAAAAATCATATAATAAACATCATTTATTTTTTGATTCTTTAATGGCTTCCCATTGTATTAAATATGGAGACATAAATTTTTTATATTCATTTTGTAAGCTGGCTCAATAATAATAAAATCCTATTTTTTTAAAAAATACAAAAATTCATGAAGCAATGATTATATTATTTTTTTTAGCAAAATATAATCATCATAAATTATTTTTATATAAATAATCTAAAAATTCTCTAAAATATAATTTAGAATTAATAGTAAATTTATCTCTTATGCTAGTTTTTAAAATTAAATTATAAAAAATATCTAAATTTTCGGAATTATTATCAACCATTTTAACAATTACATTATTTTTTTCAGCCAAACGTATATTATATCTTCCTTTTGGTTTCATGTTTTTAAATATTTCCTCTTCATTTTGTTTTAAATCGATAAAGATTGTATCTTTTATTATAAAATTTTTATAATATCATTCTTTAAAATTTGTTTTAAAATTTTTTGTATTAATTCATTTTATTGATTCTATTTGAGTAAAAACAACTTTTTCTTCTTTAGTTATTTTTTCCAAAGACTCTAATAAAATTTGTATATATTTTTCATTATCAAATATGGGTCATCAAATACAAAATAATCAAAAAAATCAAAATCAAATTAACCTTTTTTCTAAAATTAAATAAGATTTTAATTTATTATTGTCATAAATTCATAAAAAAATACCTTTTTTAATATAATTTGATTTTTTTAACATTTTATTCCATTGTATTGTTTGCCATATAGAAGAATATTCTTGTGTATTTAATAAATCATCTATTAGATAGTTAATTTCATCATAATTATCTTCTAATATTTCAATTTTTTTAATTTCCATTGATTTTTAATAATTATTAAATATAATCTTTAAATACAAATTAATATTTATTAGTTTATTGAAAAAGTTTTTTTTTCAATAATATTTGCAATTATTTATTAATTATGTTAAAATAATTTAAATAAAAATTTATTTTATAATTTTAATTCAATATGAATACATTTATAGATATAAAAAAAAGATCAGTTGGTAATGTTGATATATTTGAATTTATTTGAGAATTAGATGAGACAAATGCAGATAAGACATTTACCGCTATATACAATACTATTTGAGAATGGACAAATAAAAAATTGATTTTTAATTTATCTTGATTGAAATATTTAAACTCAAAATCTATTTGATATATTGCTGATATATTTTCAAATATAGAAGATAATAATTGAGTTATGTATTTAACAAATATGACAAATGAAGTAAAAGATACTTTAGAATTAGTTGGTATTACTACAATTATAAGCGTATCTTCTACAGAAGAAGAAGCCTTAAATGAAATGTGAGTTCAAAAAGAACAAGTAAAAGAAGAACCAAAAGAACAATCAAATAATATGTGAATATAAAATTAAATTTTAATATAAAATCAAATATAAAAAATGCTATAAAAATATGGCATTTTTTTGATTTATTTTTTAATATATGTTATATTATACTTAATAAGATTTAATTTTAAGTTTGTTTTTTTAAAAATCACTAAATTAGACTAGGTCTCACTATCATAAGACAGTCGATAAGTCTTACTTAAGTATAAATTTATTTATTAAATATAAAAGTATGTCAGAAAAAACAATACAAGATATAATATGAACTAAAGATCCTAAAGAATTAGAAACAAAAGCATTAAAATATAAAGAAGACAAAAATCTTGAAAATACTCTTTCAGAAATGAAAAATAGACTGAGTAGTTGAAAAGTAAGTCAAGAAGAAATAAATTGTGCTAATGAATTTATTTTGAAATTACAAACATTAAAAGAAAAACATGATTTATGTATTACACAAGCTTCAGAAATAACTAAAGTAGATCATTGAAATTTAAAAGAAGAATTTGATATTTACAAATCTTTAAAACTTGATTTATTAAGATTAAAAAGTTTTTATGAAATAAAAACTAATTGAACAGATAAACAAAAGAAAATTATTGATAAAGCAAAAACTTTAGATGATATAAAAAATCCTTCAGATATTTTGTTTTTAAAGAAAGAATGAGTAGATCTTGCTTCTTTGTTTTTAGTAAATTCAAAAAATCCAAAAGATAAAGTACAGAAAGAATTTATAAATGAGAAAGACAATAATGAGTTTATAGTTAATTTTTGAGAAAATTTAGGAAATGTTTTAAATACAAGTATTTGAGCTGGAGATATTTTACCAGCTACAGTAAAAGAGATAGAGATTAATTGAACTAAGTGAATCAGACAAAATAGTCCAAGACCATGATATTATACAGAACCATGAAATAAATATTTACCAATTTTTGATTGAGATAAAATAAAAATAAAAGAAAAAGTAGATATTTTAGATTATGATACAAAAATAGCTTCAGAAAAAGCTTCAAAAAAATCAGATGAAGAAAGATTTGAAAAAATAAGAATACAAGATACATTAAATAATAAGTGATTACCATTAACAGATTTAGATGAAGATACAGATATTGTTGCAAAAGCAAAAAAAGTAAAAGATAATGAATTAGAAAGAATTAATAAATTTGAAAAATGATTTAAAATTAAATGACAAATAGAAGGAATGGATAAAATTACAAAAAAATTATGAGAATTAAGTTTTGAAGAAAGCAAAACACTACTTATTGAAATTTTTTGAGATTGACCATGAACTCGGTTGTTAATAGAGCTTGATTGATGACAAACTAAATGAACTGCAATAAAAAGGATGATAGCGTTATGATATCATGAATGAGGCTTAATATTTTGAAGAAGAAATCGAGATCCTAAAAGCTGATTTAATATTTGAACCTTTCAAATTTGATGATCTTGAAGTACAGAAGCATCAAGTTTAAAAAAATATAATGAGTGTTTAACAAAATGAAAGCAAATGGCAATAGAAAAATGAATAAATACAGATTGTATAGATATAGATTTAGATAATAATAATATTAATGCTCAAAAAGATTTATTAACTCATTTATGATATATTCAATCTCAAAGAAAATGAGAA
>CAYRGR010000131.1:0-3323 GCA_964423755.1 uncultured Candidatus Peribacteria bacterium | reverse complement strand
GTATATCAAGTTATTTTTACACCTCATTCAGGACATTCTCATCTAAATAATGCCCATTCATCACATTGACGATTATCTTCGAAAACACATACTCAATATTCTCAAATTCATGGAATATTTTCCATTTTTAATTGTCCTCCTTTATTTACACAATTTGTAGAAGCAGGATTTGCTATTTGAGTAAGCTCATTTACTTCTCATGTATTTTTAATTTCTCATTTAAATTCACTTCAATTTTGATTATTATCAACATTTTCTAATGATACAGTATCAGTATTAATATCTTCTTTTTGTAAAGGGTTAGAAAAATTACAGCTTGTTAAAGTTAATGATACTATTAGGATTAAATTTAAAATAAAAATTTTTTTCATAAAAATAAAATTAAAAAATAAAATTAATATATACTCAAATAAAATTGTTTAATAGTATCTATTTAGCTAAACCTAATCTAATTTAAACAGTTTTAAAAAATTAAAAAAACTAAAAAACCAATTATTATTAAGTATAATATTATTTATATATTAACTTAAAAAATTTATAAATCAAAAAAAATTGAAAATATTATATTTTATATATACTATATTTAGTTTTTAATTAAATATTATGTTAAGTATTTTAAATGAAATTATGAGTTCTTGAATACATTTTAAAAATGTAGATTTTTTTTATTTACTTATAATTTTAATACCAGCTCTAATTTTTATAGAATTTAAAAATAAAAAATTTAGTATTAAATTTAAAGATATTGAATTACTAAATAAATTTTTTAATAATTCATGGATTATTTTATATTTTAAATTAATTTTAAAACTTATAATTTTAATTATTTTTATTACAATATTAGTAAATCCTTGATTGATAAATATAAAACAAGAAATTACAAAAAAATGAGTCGATATAGCCTTAGTTTTAGATTTATCAAAATCAATGCTAGCTGAAGATATTTTACCAAACCGTATAGAATCAGCCAAAAAAGTTTTAATTGAATTTATTTCTAAATTAGAAAATGATAGACTGTCTTTAATAATATTTGCATGAAAACCATTTGTTTCTGTACCATTAACTTTTGATAAAAAAGCATTAATAGAAATTGTTAAAAATATATCTACTGATACTATTAATCAAAATATTTATTGATTAAGCGGCACTGCTATATGAGATTCTATAATTATAGCTACAGATGCTTTGGATAAAGAAAATATTAATAAAAATAGAGAACAAATTATAATTCTTATTACAGATTGAGAAGCTAATATTTGAATAGATCCAAAAATATCTACAAAATACTCTAAAGAAAAATGAATAAAAATATTTACAATATGAATTTGAAGTAATTCTTTAACTCCATTATTTACTACAGATAAATATTGAAATAAAAAATATTTTATGGATAATTCTTGAGATAAAATTTTATCTAAAATAGATGAAGAGACTTTAGAATATATTGCAAAAAATACTAATTGAAAATATTTTAATGCTAACTCAGAAAACGCATTAATTAAAATTTTTAAAGAATTAGAAAAATTAAATAAAACAGAAATAAAAACAAAAACGATAGAAGAATTTTATTCTTTAAATCATATATTGTTGATTATTTTAATAATTTTAATAACAATTAATTTATGGTTAATAAAAAAATTTAAATTTATAAATTAATATTATGATTTTTGATATATATTTTTTTATAAGCATTACTTCCCTATTAATATGAATTTACTTTGTATATTCAATTTATGTACAAAATAAATATGCTTTGAAAATCAATGAAAATGCAAAAAATTATTTAGAAAATAAGAAAATTTCAAAATTAAAATATATATGTTTTTGATTATGATTTTTGGTATTATTAATTTGAAATTTAAATATAGATATTAATTTTTTTAATACAAATCAGACTTCTGTTTGATATAAAATTGTTTTTATTTTAGATTCATCAAAAAGTATGGATGTTTTAGATATGGAGTCTGTATGATACAAATTAAGTAGATTAGATTTTTCCAAAAAAATGATACAAAAATTTATTAATAATATAGATTGAGAATTTTCATTAATTACTTTTGCTTGAGAAGCTTTAATTATTTCTCCACTCATTACAGAAAAAAATATGTTTTTAACTTTTTTAGAAAATATCAATTCTTCAACAATAAAAAAGTGATGAACAAACTTAGAGGAAGCTATAAATATTGCTACTACAAACATTTGAGAAGATGAAGAAAAAATCATGATTATCATTAGTGATTGATGAGAAGAAGAAGATGAATTAAATTTAAATAATATAAAAAATATTTTAAAAGATAAAAAAATTAAAATATTTACTGTTTGAGTATGAAGTTATAAATGAGATTTTATTGTGATTGGCCAAGATTTCTTCTGAAATAATATTTATCAAAAATGGAAATGAAATAATGTAATATCAAAACTTTATGAAAAAAATTTAAAAGAAATTGGAGAATTATGAAAATGAAAATATATAAAAGCATCTGATTTAGATACTTTAGAAAACTTAAAAAAATATTTAAACACAAATTCTAAAAATAATTTTAAGAATAAAAGTGATGCTATAAGATTTTTTGTAATTTTATCTTTAATATTTTTTATAATCTGAACAATTTTACAAAATAAAAAAATTATTAATTAATTATTTAAATATGAAAATATTACAGTTTATTTTTATAATATTAATACTTATTTTACTAATTGCTTTATTTAACTTTTACCCTTTAAAAAGTTATTATTATAATTATTTCTGAAATGTAAATTATCAAGAAAATTTTTTTAATGAGGCTTTAAAAAAATATAATAAAGCACAAAGTATTTGAAATAATAGTCCTGAAAATAAAAATATTATTTTATATAACGAGGCTAATTCAAAATATAAATTAGGTCTTTTTAATGAGGCTATAAAAAAATATAATGAAATAAACAAACCAAATATAGTATTAGATTTTTTTAAAAATCATAACTTATGAAATAGTTATTATAAATTATGAGAAAAAAATAATGATATAAATTTTAAAATTTGAAGTTGGGAAGAATCTTTAAAATTTTATGAAAATGCATTAAATTTAGATACTTTTGAATCTAAAGAAGAAACTCAAAAAAATTATGAATTTGTAAAAAATAAATTAAATGAATTAAAAAATAATTTAGAAAAAAAAGAAGAAGAACGATTAAAGGAATCTAATTGAAAAGAAGATAATTCTCAAGAACAATCAGGTAATCAAGAAGATTCTAAAAATGAAGATCAAAACAATACAAATTCTTGATCTCAAGAAGATTCTAAAAATGGAGAATCAGATTCTTTGTCTTGATCTCTAAATAAT
>CAYRGR010000130.1:0-3328 GCA_964423755.1 uncultured Candidatus Peribacteria bacterium | reverse complement strand
TGTATGAATATTTACAGACTCATGAACTAACTCTCCTATAGAAGAATCAAATACACCATGAGATACAATAAATCTTCTATCAACCACCAAAGATATCACACTAAACCTATCAACAACAAAAACCATATCCAATACCTGACAAATGATTTGAGCCATCCAATCACTCCAAAACTGAAACTACACATTCAGTGATCCAACCAAATGTCCATCTTGATTTATCCCAGTACCCTGAAATGCAGAATTTAATCAACCATGATTTTGTGTAGCAAAGTATGAAATGAAACAAGCAAGTTGAGATGATACTTACTGTACAGCTTCTGCTCCATGTAATTCAACAGGTTCAAAAGATCCTGACATTTGAACTATAATTTCAAAAGCAGATTGAATACCTATATCATGGCTTAATCAATATAACGCAATCGAAGCTTGTAAATCAATGTGACCATGATATCATCTAATTACAAACAATGAATGGATGACAATTGCAAGAAATATAGAACAACAATCAAGTAATTGGTCTACAAATACTGTATGAACTTGATATATATTTCAATGACAAGTTAATTGAATAAAAGTTTTATCATGATCAAGCGATAATAATTGATTATATTGAGTTGAAAATATATGAAATACTTCATGATCATGATCAAAAAGAACACTTACTCTCTCAAACTGAAAAATAATCTGGGATCTTGCAGGTAATGTGTGGGAACATGTAAATAAAGCAAATACTATGGATTGAGTTTGATATTATAAAATAGCAAATAAAATATTTGTTGGAGGCAGTTGAGCTAATACAGATTGAGTTGAACTAAATAGTATTACAAACTTTTATTTCATAAATAATGTTCTTCCAAAAAATACCGCTCTTTTAAATGCAAATTGAATTGGTTGATTTTGGTTTTATGACCAAACTATTTTCCTCCGTGGCGGTCGTTGGAACTCTACGTTGAATGCCGGGATTTTTGCGCTCAACTTGAGTTGGAATACGGGCAATGCGGCTAGCAATGTTGGCTTCCGCTGTGCCAAGTAGGTAGTATAAAGTTTAAAGTTCAATCGAAATTCATAATTAAAAATTCAAAATTAAATCTTATTTAATGTTAATTTATTTCAATTTCTCTCATATTTTCATTATTTTTTACGAATTTTAAATTAATTTTAATATTTGGTTTATAATGGTTTTCTATAATTTCTGGCCATTCTATAAAGCAAATATTATTTTTATTATCCAAAATTTCTTCTCATCAAATATTAATAAATTCATTATAATCTTGTAATCTATACAAATCAAAATGATATATATTATTGTTTATTTTTTTATAGTGTATGTATGTAGGACTTTTGATTTTTTCTTTTATTTTAAACAAATTATTTAAAATATGTTTAATAAGAGTTGTTTTTCATGATCATAAGTCACCATATAAAAATATTATATCTCATTTTTTAATTTCAAAATTAATTTTTTTTAAATCAATTAATTTTATTTTCATAATTTTATAATTAGCTATTATATGTTTTTTAATTATAATTAAGTAAAATTGTTTGACTCCGCCAGCTGGCGGATAGTCTAATTTAAAAAGTTTCTAAAAAAGAAAAAAACCGAAAATCAATTTTTATTAGGTATATATAATATAAAAAAATAATAAATATAAAAATTAAAAATTATTTATAAATTTATTTAGAAATAATAAATAATTGTTTTTGGCTTAAATTAGACATTATTAATATAGATTAAACTTTAATTTAGTTTTTTATTAAAAAATAAGTACTCAAATTTTGCATTATTTTTAATATAATGATAATATAATAGAAATTAATAATTTAATTTTTAATAAAAATTTTATGGAAAACATTAAAATGAATGAAGAAATAGAAAATATAAATATAAATAAAAAACCTAATTTTTATTTTTTAATTTCTATTGTACTTATTTCTTTCAGTATTATTATTTCTACATATTTATATATTATGAATAATAATATTTTAAAAAATATAGAAAATTTAAATACTAAAGTGGAAACTTATAATAAAGAAATAAATGAATTAAAAAATAATAAATGAGTTATTGCTTATAGTGTAGTAAAATCATCAATTTTTGATATTAATAATAATATTAAAAAATCAGAAGTTTATAATTATATTAATGAATTTGTGAGTATTTCTCAAAAATATAAATTAAATTTTACTTGATTTAATTATTCTTCTCAAACAATTAGTGCTTCAGCTATTTCTGAATCATCAAATCCTAAAGAAGATTCTATAATTAAAATTTATAATTTTATAAGAGATTTTAGATCATGAGATAAATCAATATTTGTTTTAGATCCTATAAGTAATATAAGTTGAAATTCATGAAAAAGAACGTTTAATGTTTTATTTAAGGTAGCTATAAAATAATTCTATTATTTAATTAATTTTTATTATGACAACAAATAATAAAGAAGAAGTTTACGAAAAACTTTATACTAGTGATAAAAAAAATATATATGCATCAGTATTAATTTTGATTACTATTATTGTTTTATTTTTTTTCACAAAAAATATATATTTTTCTAAGATTGAAAATCAAGAAAATCTTAATAATTTAACAATTAAAGCAGAAGAAATAAAAAAAGAATTAGACACACTTGATGATATAAAAAAGAAATTAAATTCAGATAATAAAACAAAAAAAGATATAGAAAAATATGCATGAGATTACAGAGAAGATATTATTTTAAATAGTATATTTTCAAAAATGAGTTGAATTTTAGTAAAAGATATATCTATGAATAAATGACAAAAATTACCAAATTGATTAAGTATGGCTGATATTTCTATTAATATTGATGTTGCAAATTTGCAAACTTTAAATAATTATTTATTGTATTTAACATCAGAAAATAGCAATATGCGATTTGTTGTTAAAAGTGTTAATTTCCCTTTTTGATCTAATAATACAAGTTTTAGTGTATCTTTAAATTTATGAATGTATTATTTGTAATTTTTTATATTTTTTTAAATGAAAACCAAAATCTCTAATCAAAATATTTATTTTTGGAGCAAAATTACCAATAAAGATAAAGCATTATTTTATGAACATTTATCTAATTTAGTAGATTGATGAGTTTCTATTATACAAGCAGTAAAATCATTTTTATACAAAACTCAAAATCCAAAATTTTATCAAGAAATATCAAATCTTCTTATTTTTATTGATTCTTGAGATAGTTTTAGTGTCTCAATGAAAAAATTACCTTTTGTTTTTAATAAAAAAGAAATAGCAATAATAGAGTCTTGAGAAAATTCTTGAACTATGCAAAAATCATTTTCTGTTTTAGCAAGACAA
>CAYRGR010000129.1:0-3348 GCA_964423755.1 uncultured Candidatus Peribacteria bacterium | reverse complement strand
ATCCTCAACCAATATATTTTTTTGTATATCTTAAAAAATCAAGTATCTCTGAAAGCTTTTTTGGATCGGCAACTACCATGGCAGTTCAAATATTTAATCATAATTTTTTTGTAACTGCATTCCACATTTTTGGTGATAAACCTGCATAATCATGATTAATAAGTACCAAAGAAAAATAATCTAATTTCATTAATTCATCAATATTTTTGATATTATTTTTTGGTAATTCAGCAAATTTTAGAAGTCATTTTTCAAAAAGAGTAGGAAATTCAGCTGTATTATCTAAATTATTTGGAATTGATTTTATTTTTTCTAAATTTATCATAGTAAGTTCCTTTGTATTATTTATTAATTCTTCTCAATAAATTGATTTTAAATGAGTCATAAGACTATCATAACCTTTTATATCTGGAATATTTTTTGGAAAATTCATAGTTTTTAAATAATTAGAAAATAAAAATACTTCCATAGAATGAACTTTAAAAAATTCAACTATATTAGGAAAAAATTTAGGTCGAATTCACTCTTTATCATTTCAAGGAATTTCAATAACTCTTGCTCTTTCTACCATGCCAATCGAAAAACTTTTTGGATTAGGATAAAAACGATTATTTGGTCTAAAAATAGTTATTTCATCATTATTACGAATATAATCTATATAATTTGATCTAAACCATATTTCAATATCCATACTTACAATTAATAAAAAAGTTAATGTAATTAAGTAAAACTGTTTAATATTTTTGTTATACTAGTTAAAAGGTTTCTAAAAATAAAAAACAATTCTTATTAAGTATATATTATAATGTATTTAAAAAAAATTAAAATCAAAAAAATTTTAATGTAACTATATATTTTATAAATTTTTGAAATACTATAAATTAAAAAAATTTTAAATTTAAAATTTTAAATTACTTTATAAGCCTTAAATAATCAAGTTAGTTATAAAAATTAAATATTAATTCTATATTTCCTTAACTTTTAAATTGATTTTTAGTAAATTTGGAGTATAAATTGAAAATCAAAATATTTTTAAAATAAATTTTATGCTTCAATTATCAAAATTCCCATTTAAAACTTTAAAAAATATACCTATAGATATAAAAATAAAAAGTCATCAATTATTATTTCAAGCTTGATTTATAAGAGAATCTGCAGCAGGACGATATTATTATTTACCTTTTGGTCTTAAAGTAAGAGATAAGATAACAAAAGTTATTGAAGAAGAAATGAATAAATCATGAGCATTAAAAATTTTAGCTCCAGTTTTACATCCTCTTGAATTATGGAAAGAAACAAATAGGACAGAATCTGTTGGTTTTGAACTTATGATAGTAAAAGATAGAAATAAAGCAGAATTTGCATTATGATGAACCGCTGAAGAAATGATGATTGATTTAGTAAGAAAATTTACTATTAGTTATAAAGATTTACCTTTTAATATTTATCAATTTTCTCAAAAATTTAGAGATGAAATGAGAGCAAGATGATGATTGCTTCGACTTAGAGAATTCTTAATGAAAGATGCATATTCATTTCATACAGACGAAGAAAATTTTAAAATCGAATATAAAAAAATGTGGGATGCTTATATTAATATTTTTAAAATTTTATGATTAGATGCTCTACCTGTAGATTCAGATAATTGATATATTGGCGGTGATTATTGTCATGAATTTGTAGTTATAAGTGATGTTTGAGAAAGTAGATTTTTATCTACTAAAGATGGTAAATATAATGCTCATGAAGATATAGCAAAGTTTAATAAACAAATATATAATATTGATGAAGATTTAAAAGAACTAAAAGAAATAGATGCTCCTCGTGGTAAAACAATGGAGGATTGAGTAAATTTCCATAATTTACCTCTTTGGCTACAAATAAAAGATGTTATGTTTGTAAACGAAAAATGAAAATTTATATTAGCCATTATAAGATGAGATTTGGATGTAAATGAAACAAAATTAGCTAAGATATCAGGATCAAATGATCTTAGACTTGCTACAGATGAAGAAGTACGATCATTATGAACAGAACCATGATTTATTTCTCCAGTTAATATTGATAAAAATGTTATTATAATTGCCGATGATTCACTTAGGACTATTAAAAATGCTTATGGCTGAGCAAATAAAAAAAATATTGATTTATTAAATATAAATATCGATAGAGATTTTAAACCAAATATAGAATGAGATATAGCAATGGCAAAAGATTGATATTTAAGTTTAAATAATGAAATTCTTTATGAATCAAAATGAATTGAAGTATGAAATATTTTTCAACTAGGCTATCATTATAGTAAAAAAATGAATTTTACTTTTGTAGACAAAGATTGAAAAGATAAATTTATTTATATGGGTTGTTATGGTATTTGAGTTGATAGAACTATGGCTACAATTGTAGAAAAATATAATGATGAAAAATGACTTATTTGGCCAGAAAATATTGCTCCTTTTGCATATTATATTATTGTACATTGAGATTATTTGAAAGAAGCTTTAAAATTAGCAGAAACTTTTGAAAAAGAATGAAAAGAGGTTATAATAGATGATAGAGAAATTTGATTTGGTCAAAAAGCTTGAGATGCTGATTTAATTTGAATTCCTTATAGAATTATAATTTCAGACAAAACAATGAAAGAAAATAGTTATGAATTAAAATGAAGAAAAGAAAAAGAATGAATTTTAATTAAATTTTAATATATTTAATGAAAACTGGTTTTTAGATTTTTTTCTAAAAATCCTTTAAATTAGACTATAACTCACTAATCTGAGACGGTTTGTTAATTTTTTTTGAGATATATTTTACTTTTTAGAAAAAAAAGATAGATTATACATTATAAATACATAATAAAATTTGATTTTCGGTTTTTTCTTTATAAAAACCATCAAATAAATTAAGCCAGGTCTTGCTATTGCGAGACTGTCAATCAATTTTACTAAGTATACCTCCTCTATAATTATTATTTATTCAATATTGAGTATTTATAATTTAGGATTTTGTTTATTTTATTATTATTTTTACTTTATAACTTTATACTAATATTATGTTGTATATAAATATAGCCATTATTGCACACGTAGATCATGGTAAAACTACTTTAGTTGACGCTTTATTAAAACAGTCTGGTATTTTTGATGAACATAAAGAAACTTGAACATGTATTATGGATTTAAACGATCAAGAAAAAGAAAGAGGTATTACAATTTATGCAAAAAATACTGCTGTTAAATATAAATGATATAAAATAAATATAATTGACACTCCTGGTCATGCTGATTTTTGATCTGAAGTAGAAAGAGTTTTGCGTATGGCAGATTCTGTTTTACTTTTGGTTGATGCTTA
>CAYRGR010000128.1:0-3352 GCA_964423755.1 uncultured Candidatus Peribacteria bacterium | reverse complement strand
TTAATACGTTTTCATTTTTGATACATACATTAAGATTTTAATGATATATTTTTAACAAATTTAGCGTATTTAGATTTTTTTCTAGATCAATTATTTTTGTGGATTATATTTTTTTTAATAAGTTTATCTATACAAGAATAAACTTTAGACAATAAACCTTTAATTTCATCTTTATCTATTGGAGTTTTTTTTGAATTTATTTCTAAATTTTTAATAGATTCTTTAAGAAGAGCAGTAAAATGTCTATTTCTAGACCTTTTTTTTAAATTTTGCTTTAATGCTTTTGTTGCAGATTTGGTTATTGGCATGTAAAATAATCTTAATAAAATAATAAAAAAGTATGCGCATTTTATATAAAACACTTATTAAGTCAAATTTATTTGATATTTATTTATAATTTTGTTTTAACTTTCAATTTAAAACTGGAAAATAGACTATAAAAATAATAAATTTGCATTTAAATATATTTATATATAATAATTGGCATAAATTATTTTTATGGCACTAACTACAATATTGTGTTGTTGAGGAGGTTAGGGCAAATTTTTTAGTATGTAATCTTAATTAAAATGGTTAAAGATAATAATAAAAATTCTAAAAATTTGGATAAAAAATTAAATTTAAAAGAAAAGTCAGTCAAAAAAAATTCTACAAAAATTTCTAATTCTCCTAAAAAAGATACTAAAAAAAATAAACCAATTTTAAGTGAAATAAAAGAAACTATTTCTAGTCTTTTTACATGAAAAAAAGAAAAGGATACAAAAAAACAAAAAAAAGATATCAAAAATAAAGAGGTTAAACAAAAAGAAATTAAACAGGATGAATTTATTTCTACAAAAGAATTATTAAAGAGTTTACCAAAAGTTGAAAAAAAAGAAGAATCAATTCCTTTGATTGATCCATATAAACAATTATGAGCATTATATGATATTAAATGAAGATATTATTTTACAAATGATAAATCTATTTTAGAAATGCCAGAACTTATAGAGGTTCAGTTAAATTCTTACAAAAGTTTTTTAGATAAATTTTTAAATAAGACATTTGAAGAATCTTTTCCTTTATCAGATTTTTCTTGAGAAAAAATAGATATTTTTTATAAATGACTTTTTTTAGAAGAGCCTAAACATAATATTAATGATTGTAAAAGAAAAAATTTAAATTATGAGGCACCTTTAAAAGTAAGATTTGAAATGTTAAATAAAATTACTTGAGAAGTAAAAGAGCAAGATGTTTATATGTGATGAATTCCATTAATGACTCAGACAGGTACATTTATTATTAATTGAATAGAAAGAGTTATCGTTAATCAAATAGTTAGATCTACATGAATGTTTTTTGTTCCAGATGCAAAAACACCATGATTATATAACATGAAAATTATTCCTAATAAATGAAGTTGGTTTGAAATAGAATTAGAAAAAAGATGAATTTTGAATGTAAAAATTGATAAAAAAAGAAAAATACCAGTAACAGTATTGCTAAGAGCTTTTTGATTAGAAACAGATGCAGATATTATAAATGCTTTTGGTAAAAATAAAGAATTTGTTACTAATTATATTTGAAAAACAATAGAAAAAGATAAGACTAAAAATAAATTGGAAGCAATGCATTTTATTTACAAATTAATTAGACCAGGTGATTTAGGTACAGACGAAAGAGTACAAGATCTTTTTAAA
Source organism: uncultured Candidatus Peribacteria bacterium (assembly GCA_964423755.1). Taxonomy (GTDB): domain Bacteria; phylum Patescibacteriota; class Gracilibacteria; order BD1-5; family UBA2023; genus CAYRGR01. Next base: position 1,673 of record CAYRGR010000128.1, on the reverse strand, counting down.
AATACTTTTTTTGATTCTAAAAAATATGATTTATGAGAAATAGCAAGAATTAAAATTAATAGAAAATTAAATTTAAATATCCCATATGATCCAGAATGAAAATTTTTGACTGTAGCAGATTTGATAAAATGAATAGATTATTTATTTAATCTTTTAGAAGAAAAAGAATGATATATTTATGATGATATTGATCATTTAGAAAACAGAAGAGTAAGATCTGTATGAGAATTGCTTTATGATAAAATTAAAATAGGTTTAGCTAGAATGGAAAAAATAGCAAAAGATAGAATGACTATTATGGAATTAGAAGATACAACGCCATGAACTTTTATAAATTCTAGACCCCTTATGGCTGTATTAAAAGAATTTTTTTGATCTAGTCAATTATCTCAATTTATGGATCAATCAAATCCAATTTCAGAACTTGCCAATAAAAGAATAATTACAGCTCTATGACCAGGATGACTTAGTAGAGAAAGAGCGTCTTTTGATGTTCGTGATGTTCATCCTACACAATATTGAAGAATTTGTCCTATACATACTCCAGAATGACCAAATATTTGATTAGTATTACATTTAGCTAGTTATGCTAAAGTTGATAAATATGGTTTTATTACTACTCCTTTTAGAGAAGTATCACATATTGTTGAAAATAATTGAAAAGATATAATTAATAAAATTGCATTAAAAGATATAGTTGATAGTAAATGAAAAATTATTGTTAAAGAAAAAGATTATATTACTAAAGAATTAGCAGAAGAAATTTTTAAAAAAGTTAAAGATAAAGAAATTTATGTAAGATGATTTTTGTCAAATAAAAGTGATTATTTTGATTGATTTCAAGAAAGATGACTTACTATTGCAGAAGCTAATACTTGAATTGATAAATATTGAAATTTTTTAGATACTAGAATATCTGTTCGTAGAAATAGTGAACCAATAATAACTCATGAAAAAGAAGTTACACATATAGATATTTCTCCAAAACAAATAATGTCAGAAACTACTACATTAATTCCTTTTTTGGAAAATGATGATGCGCATAGAGCAGAAATGGGTACTAACATGATGAGACAAGCAGTTCCTTTGGTAAGATCAGAAGCTCCAATAATATGAACATGAACAGAAAGAATTATATGAGAATGATCTTGATATGTTATTAAAGCAGAAGAAGATGGACATGTTATTTGAGTTGATGCAAAGCATATTTCTGTTTTATATAATTCATGAATTAAAAAAATATATGAATTAAGAATTTTTGAAAAATCAAATAATGATATGTTAATTCATCAAAGACCTTTAGTTTCTACTGGATATAAAATAGAAAAATGAGATATTATAGCTGATTGACAATCTATATCTAATTGAGAATTAGCATTATGAAAAAATCTTGTAGTAGCATATATGCCATGGGAGTGATATAATTATGAAGATGCTATTATTATTAGCTCAAAAATAATGGAAGATGATTATTATACATCGATCCATATTAGTGAGTATTTTTTAGATGTTCGTGAAACTAAATTATGACCAGAACAAACTACTAATGATATACCAAATGTAAGTGCTTCAAAATTAAGCAATTTGGATGAAGATGGTATTATAAGAGTTTGATCTGATGTAAAATGATGAGATATTCTTGTTTGAAAAGTTACACCAAAATGAGAGATAGA
>CAYRGR010000127.1:0-3379 GCA_964423755.1 uncultured Candidatus Peribacteria bacterium | reverse complement strand
TTCATTTAATATAAACAAATCTTACAAACAATCAAAAAAATAATCTTGACTTATTTTTTTATATATATTATAATATATATGTTTAAAGATAGTTTTTTCAAAAACTATCTTTATTAATTTTATTAATTAACTTTTAAATTATTTATGAATAGAGAAAAAACAAATATAAATTATAGATGTAAAGATCCTGTATGTGAAAAATGAAAATGTAGTCCAGGTGAGATTTGTCAAAATTATAAATTATACGTAAACACAGTTAAACGTAATCTTGATAATATTATAAATTCAAAAGATTTAGCTTATTTTAATATTAATTGAGCTGATAAAATTATAGTTAAACATTTAAGTGGAAGATAGTAATGTTTTTATATATTATATTGAAAATAAAATTTTAATAAATTTTTATAAAGCAAAAATAATGACTTAATTTAATTCTGTATAAGTCCATGTTTTTGGAGTATCTAAAAATCTAGGAGAATGTATCCATTTTAAATCTCATAATTTAATTTTATTATCTGAAATTTTTAAAATATTAAAATAACCAAAATCTAAAAATACTTTTCAAATAATATCATTTCTTTTTATAAAATGACTAGATCAAGGAGCAAAACAAGACATAAAACAAGATCTAGAATCGGAAGAATTATTTCTATTATCTCACATTAAAAAATATTCTTGTTCTGGTATTATAAAAATACTTTCTTCTGAATTTGATCAAAGAAAAGTTTTTCATTTATTTATAGGATCTAGATAATCTTCATTTAATTTTATAAAATTATCCTCATTTTCTTTTTTAATATAAACTTCTCAATTTTCAAATTTTATAGTATCATTTGGCATTCAAATAATTCTTTTAATATAATATTCTTTTCAATTACTTGCATGAGGCCTAAATATAACTACATCTCAACGAATAGGGTCTCATACTTTTAAATTTCAAATTTGAGCATAAGAAAATTTATTTACCACTATAAATTCTTTATCGTGATAACTTTTTTCCATTGAATTTCAGCTAATTTGAAATGGGGAAGCAATATATGTCCTTACAAATATAACAATAAGTAATATAATAATTAAATCTCTTAAAAATTCTATAAACTCTTCTAATTTTCATTTTTTTCTTGTTAAATAAGCAGTTTCTCATGGATTTTTAGGTATATTAATCCAGCAAGATTTATATTTCTTTTTCATAATATTTAATTTTTTTCAATCTCTATCTAAGATAGATTCTATTTTAAATTCAAATTCTTCTTCATTATTTTTTAATTTTAAAATATCTCATATTTCAAATTTATTTTTAATATCAACTACTAAAGCTAATTTTTTTTCTGAATTAAATTTAGTTATGATTCATATATCAACTTCATTTTTATCATTTTTATCAAAATTATTATTGTTATTATTATTTAAAAATTCCGTATTATCTATATTTTCTGATAATACATTATTATTTTCTAATAATACATTTTGATTTGTATTGTTTTCTTCTGTATTTTTTAACATAATATTTTAATTAATTTAATTAATAAAAGTAATCGAATTTAATATTGCAAATAAAAAAATAAGATACATTATTTTCAATGGCATTGTTTATATTTTTTACCACTTCCACATGGACATAATTCATTTCTTCATACTTTAGAAAAAGTATTATTTATATTATTTTCTTCTGCCTTATACACTCTAACTCATTTATTTTCTTCTTGTGTAGTTGTAAATTTTTGCTTTATAGTTTCTTGTAGTAAATTTTCAAGTCATCATAAATCAGAAATATTTTTAATTCATGCTTCATCTAAAATTAATTGTAAATTTTGTTCATTAATTTCTATTTGATCTACTTGTTGATTTGGATTAGCTGTCATAATTCATTTGGCAACCTTAAATCAAATCTCATCTAATAAAATCAAAAATTTTTCATAAGCCTTTTCTTTATATACTACTAATGGATTTTTTTGTGCATATCATTCAAAAGCAACCTCTTCTTTTAAATGATTCATATCATCAATATGTCTCATCCATAATTCATCTATAGATTGTAAGTATAATCATTTTTCAAAATTATAAAAATCATTTTCTTTTGTGCTTTTAATTAAATTTTCAATTTGATTTAAAACTAAAGAAGTTAATGTATTTTTTAATTCATCTTTATTATTAATTTTTAAAAATTCATCTTTTTTTAATATTTCATAATTTGCAAATTTATTAATTTCTTCTAAGTATCAATTTATATTTTCTATTTCTTCTTCCATAAAATTTTCGTTTTGTATTTTAGAATCAATAAATTGTATAGTTTGATTATTTATAATATCTAATATTTCTTCATGTATATTATCTTGATCTAAAATTTTATTTCTTTTTGAATAAATAGCTAATCTATGATTATTTAAAACATCATCATATTCTAAAACATGTTTTCTTATATCAAAATTCCTTCATTCAACTTGTTTTTGTACGCTATCAATTTTATTTGTTAACATTTTACTTTCTATTAAAGGTTCATCTTGGCTGATAGTAGAAAAAATATTTGAATTAAATAATGAAAATAATTTATCTCAGCCAAAAATCCTCATAATATCATCTTGTGGTGATACTAAAAATTGACTTGTACCAGGATCTCATTGTCTACCAGATCTACCACGTAATTGATTATCTATTCTTCTTGTTTCGTGTTTTTCTGTACCAATTACAACTAATCATCATACTCTATATGTTTGATTGTAAACATTAATTGTTCATGAAAGATTTTTTACTTTTTCATCAAGCTTAATATCTGTTCATCTTCAGGCCATATTAGTAGCTATTGTGATAGCACCAAAATTACCAGCTTTAGATATAATTTCTGCTTCTTTTAAATCTTGTTTTGCATTTAAAACTTCATGAGGAATGTTTTCTTTTTTTAATAAATCACTTAAATATTCAGATTTTGCTACAGATACTGTTCATACTAATATTGGTTGTCATAATCTATAAAATTCTTTAATTAATTTTACAAGATAATTAAATTTTCAAACTTCATTTTTAAAAAGTAAATCTGATTTATCCTCTCTAATCATCGGCATATTAGTAGGGATTATAATTACTTCAATATTATATATTTTAATAAATTCTTCTTCTTCTGTTTTTGCTGTACCAGTCATTCAAGACAATTTTTTATAAAGTCTAAATAAATTTTGAAATGTAATTGATGCTAATGTTTTAGATTCTTGCTGAATAGTTACATTTTCTTTTGCTTCTATTGCTTGATGTAATCAATCTGAATATCTTCTTCCTGGTAAAACTCTTCATGTATGTTCATCAATTATTAAAACTTCATTATTTCTTACCAAATAATCTATATCTTTTTTATATGAAGTATGTGCCTTTAAAGCATTTTCTATAT
>CAYRGR010000126.1:0-3393 GCA_964423755.1 uncultured Candidatus Peribacteria bacterium | reverse complement strand
GGAGACTATTTTTAATTCCTGATGAGTTGATTATCTAAAAGATTTGAGTGGAAATTGAAATCATTGAAGTTGATGAAATTGAATAATATTAGGTAATACAGAATTCATTTTATGAAAAGGAACTTCATTTTCATGAATAAATTATGAATATATAAGAATACCTCATAATGAATTATTTAATTTTGATTTAAATGACGAGTTTAGTATATCTGTTTTAGTTTATATTGATATAAATCAAATAGCAGACCATACAGATCTTGCAATTATTGAAAAATGGTACAGAAAAAGTGATTGAACCGCATCAGAAATGTCATATCCATTTGTTATAAGATTTAAATATAAATATCCAGATAATTGGGGAATTGCTAGACTTTCAAGATATAGTTGATCAAGTAAATCTATTTCTATTAAAAATAATATAAATAATTTATGAGAAACGCATTTATTTACTATAAAAAAAAGTTGAGATTCATTTTCATTTTATGAAGACTGAATAAAAACATCTGAAGATATTATTACATTAACATGAACAACAAAAAATACTTCAGATTTATTTTTTTGAGCAAGATTATATCCAATAACACAATATCCAGATTATTGATGAGCAAAGAATCCGTTTTCGTGAATCATAGATGATATAAAAATTTACAATCGCACATTATCGGATGAAGAGATAAGACAGCAAGCCAAAATTGCAGGGTTTTAGGGTGTTTGAATTTTGAAATTTTCTTTAATTTTACTTATAAAAATATTTGCTTTTTTTAAGTATTTTAATACTATTTCAGTATCTTTATATTTAATAAGAATTAGTTTTCGGTTTTTTTCTTTTTTTAAAACCTTTTAAATTAGACTAGACTTTGTTATAATGAGACCGTCAAACAATTTTTATCAGGTATGTATTTAATATTTACTAAAAAATTATGTTTAATAATAAAAAAACAAAAAAAATAGAACTTAAATTTTTTAAATGAAATAATACTTCTAAAAATAAAAATAATAAAAAAAATCCAATAATTATTTTATTTTTAGTAGCGCTAATAATATCTTTAGTTTATGCTTATTTAAACAATTGAAATAAAGAAATTATAAACGATAAAATATGATTAAATGAGGTTCTTGTGAATTATAATTCTTGAATTTATACAGAAATTAATATAGAGTGAAATATTTTATATGCTACACAAAAAAAAGAAGAAATAAGTAATATTTGAAATAAAAAAATTACTACAAAATATATTGATAAAATTAATTTACCCATAAATGATAAGCTTACAGATCTGGGATTTAATGATATTAAAAATCCTACTAAAGTTACAATAAAAAATAATACTCTTTCTAAATTTTTATCTGATTTTGCACCAAGTATAGTAGGTACATTAATTTTTATAGTATTTATTATTTTTCTTTTTTCAAGAATGGCTGGATGAGCAAATTCTCCTATGGCCTTTATTAAATCTAGAGCTCGTTTGTATGATCCAAAAGATCAAAAAGATAATATTACATTTGCAAATGTTGCTTGAGCAGAAGAAGAAAAAGAAGAATTAATAGAAGTCGTAGATTTTTTAAAAAATCCAAAAAAATATAAAGACTTATGAGCTAAAATTCCTAGATGAGTGCTTATGGTATGATCTCCATGAACATGAAAAACTTTATTAGCTAGAGCTGTTGCATGAGAAAGTGGAGTACCTTTTTTTTCAATATCTTGATCAGAATTTGTTGAAATGTTTGTATGAGTATGAGCCGCTAGAGTTAGAGATTTATTTAAAGAAGCAAAAGAAAAAGCACCTTCTATTATTTTTATAGATGAGATTGATGCTATAGGTAAAAAAAGATCTCCTTGAATTTGATGAGGTCATGACGAAAGAGAACAAACATTAAACCAGATTTTAACCGAAATGGATGGTTTTGATAATGAGACTAGTGTGATAGTTATGGCAGCTACAAATAGAGCAGATGTTTTAGATAAGGCACTATTAAGGCCTGGAAGATTTGATAGAAAAATTATAATTCATTTACCAAATATTGAAGATAGAATCAAAATTCTTGAAGTTCATACTAAAAATAAACCCTTAGATGAAAATATTAATTTAAGAAAAATAGCATCTGCTACTGTATGATTTAGTTGAGCAGATCTTGCTAATTTATTAAATGAAGCAGCGATATTAGCTTGAAAATTAAAATCAAAAACAATTTCACAAGATATGATACAAAAATCTATCGAAAAAGTTATTATGTGAAATACAAAAAAATCATTAAAAATGAACGAATTAGAAAAACAAATTACAGCATTTCATGAGGTTTGACATGCTTTAGTTGGTAAAATGTTACCGCACCCAGATCCAGTACATAAAATTTCTATTTTATCTAGATGATCTGCAATGTGAGTAACTTGGTTTTTACCAGAAAAGGATAAATTTTTTATATCTAAAGCAAAATATATTGATGAAATTACTACTTTATATTGATGAAGAGTCTCTGAAGAAATATTTTTTGGTGAAGAAAATATTACTACTTGAGCATCAAGTGATATTGATAAGGCTACAGAAATTGCAAGATCTATGATTACAAGATTTTGATTCGATAAAGATTTATGAGCACAAAATTTTGTACAAGAGCCTTTGACTGGTAATTTTTTAGAATTTGAATGAAAAAATAAAATAATCAGTGAAAAAACACAAGAAATAATTGATATAAAAATAAGAGAAATTTTAAAAGAAGCTTATAAAAAAGCATATAAAATTATTGAGAAACACAAAGATTTGCATCAAAAAATATCAAAAATTTTAATTCAAAAAGAAGAATTATTAAAAGAAGAATTTGATGATTTTTTTATTAAAATCAAAGATGTTCCAGAAAAAATACAATAATATTTTTTGAATATAATCTTAATTTCATAGTATATGAAAAAACAAACCAAAAATATTAATGTTTTATCAGAATATAAGGATTTTATAATCAAAATTTTAATAGCAATATTAGCTATTGGAATATTACTTTTTTTATATAACATATTTAAAATATTAATTATCATATTTTTTGCTTTATTTTTAAATATTTTATTTTCTCCATTTCTAAATAAACTTAATAAGTATAAAATACATGACTGGCTAGGTATTATTTTAATATATTTAATTTTAATAATTTTTATAATTATCGTTTTTTTTGCTATTATTCCTATATTTGTAAAACAAACAGTTTTAATAGCTTCAAACATTTCTATTTGGCTTAATTGACTAAAAGCAGCTTATATTTTAGATTGAATACACTGATTATGATTACCTTCTTTAATTGAAAATAATTTAGAATGAGTTTTATCAAAAATTGATTTTAATACACTTATTGATTCTCTTTCTAATAATTTTTCTACTATCTCATCATTTCTTACAAATAATT
>CAYRGR010000125.1:0-3462 GCA_964423755.1 uncultured Candidatus Peribacteria bacterium | reverse complement strand
AAGTTTTTGCAAATTCTCAAGATGCTAAAAAAAGATGATATAATCAATGACATTTCAGTTTTAATACAAAATGATGAAGATGTGAAATTTGTGAAGGTAGCTGATCAAAAAAAATAGAAATGTATTTTTTACCAAATATGTATGTTGAATGTGAAAAATGTAAATGAACAAGATATAATAAGGAAACATTAGAAATTAAATATAAATGAAAAAACATATCAGATGTATTATCTTTAAGTGTAGAAGAAGCGACAGATTTTTTTAAAGCATATCCAAAAATATTTAAAATTTTAGATATTTTAAATAAGGTTTGATTATGATATATAAAATTATGACAACCAGCCCCAACCTTGTCGTGATGAGAATCTCAAAGAATTAAATTAGCCACAGAATTAGCAAAAAAATCCACCACAAAAACAATTTATATTTTAGATGAACCAACAACAGGATTACATTTTAGTGATATTCAAAAATTATTAAATATTTTAGATTCTTTAGTTGAAAAATGAAACACAGTTTTAGTTATAGAACATAATTTAAATGTGATAGCTAATGCAGATTATATTATTGATTTATGACCGGATTGATGAGATTTTTGATGAGAAATTATGTGTGCCTGAAGAGTAAAAGATATGTTAAAAAATAAAAAATCTTACACAATACAAGAATTAAAAAATTTGTGATAATTCAAAAATAAATGATTAAACTTACTTTAAATAAAACATATATTAATTCTTGAAATATTTTTTCAAAAGCTTTTTTGATTAATTATAATTTTAATAAACAAAAAAAAATACTAATATTTGATACAGAAAAAGAGGTTTTGGATTTTAAAAAAATATATGAGTTTCTTTTTAAAGAAAAAGTTATATTTATAAATAATTTTAATACATTTTTATTTTTTAATTTTTCTTCCGAGTGATTATTTCTTACAACGAAAGAAATATTTGAATGGCAAAATTTAAATGATTTTGAATTACAAAAAAGAGTTTTAAAAATTAAATTAAACCAGAAAATTATAATAAATGATTTCATAAACGATCTTATTAATTTCTGATACTCTCATTCTTTATTTTTATCAAAAGAAGGCACTTATAATTTAGAGTGAGATTTATTAAATATAAAACCTTTTTTTTCTGAAAAAATTTATAAAATTAGTATTTTTTGAAATTTGATCGATGAAATTATAGAAATAGACTGACAAAATATAAATATTATTAATGATTTAATTTTAATTTCTAATATTACTGATAATTTTATTTTACCAAAAAACAACACTTATTCTATAATTAAAAATTTAAAAAATTGTATTGTATTTTTTATTTGATTAGATTTTTTGCCACAAATAAAGGATATTATAAATAACATTAATTCCTACATAAATTTTTCTTATATAAATCAAAACAGTAATGAATTAGATTTAAAAATAAAAGAATTATCAATTAACAGCCTAGACGACTTTAAAATTTTATTAAAAAACAAATCCAATATTGTTAATATTTATACTAAAAATACACAAACAATAACTAAATTTTTAAGTTATCACAATTTTTTTGTTAAAAATATTTATGAAACTAATAAAATAAATCTACAAAGTTTTTTTTATGATAATAAATTTTTTATTTGTGACGATGTTTTGGAAAATATTTTTGTAAAACAACGATACAAAAAGCAAATTTCAAAAAAAATAGATTTATTATTACATATTAAACAATGAGATTTTGTAGTACATAAAAATCATGGTGTTTGAATATTTAAACAAATATTAACAAAAGAATTTAATAAAATTAAAAGAGAATATATAGAAATAGAATATAAAGATAATGATAAATTATTTGTTCCAATACAAGAACTTTATAGAGTAAGTAAATATATATGATCAGAAAATCCAAAACTAACTAATTTAAATACAAAAGAATGGGATAGTATTTTAAAAAATACAGAAGAAGAAATCAAACAAATAGCAGAAGATCTACTTCAAATTTATGCAAAAAAAACAATTTCAACAGGATTTTCTTTTTTGGAATACAAAGAAAAAGAAAATATTTTTTTAAAAAATTTTCAATACAAACATACACAAGATCAAGAACAATGTGTTTTTGAGGTTTTGGAAGATATGTCAAAACAAAAACCAATGGACAGACTTTTGACTTGAGATGTTTGATTTGGTAAAACTGAAGTTGCATGTAATGCTGTTTATAGAGCTTTTTTAAATTGAAAACAATCTGTTTTTATTTCTCCATTAATAACTTTAGCATACGATCATTATGATTCTTTAAAAAAAAGGTTTAATGATTTTTGATTAAAAATAGATATTTTAACTAGACTTACAAAACAAAAAGAAGAAACAAAAATTTTAAATAAATTAAAAAATTGAGAAATAAACTGCATTATATGAACACATAAACTTTTATCTAATAAGATTAAATTTTATAATTTATGATTATTAATAATAGATGAAGAACATAAATTTTGAGTGTTAGATAAAGAAATTATAAATAAAACAAAAATTAATATTGATGTTTTAAGTCTTTCCGCAACACCAATTCCTAGAAGCTTAAATTTTGCTCTTAGTTGAGTAAAAGATATTTCTATTATTTCATCTCCTCCGCCAAGTAAAAAACCAATACAAACATTTGTTTTAAAACACGATGATGAAATTATAAAAAATGCTATTTTAAAAGAATTTAATAGATCAGGTCAGGTAATTTTTTTACACAACAAAATTTCTTCACTTAATTCTACTCAAAAATATTTACAAAATTTGATTTGAAAAAAAGCAAAAATTATTACTACTTTTAGCAAAATGAGTTGATTAGAGCTAGAAAATAATATTATGGATTTTAAAAACCAAAAATATAATATTCTTTTAACAACAACTGTTATTGAAAATTGAATTAATTTTTTGAATGCAAATACTATAATTATAGATGAAGCAAATAATTTTTGATTATCTCAATTACACCAGCTTAGATGAAGAATATGAAGAAAGGATAAAGAATGATTTTGTTATTTACTTTATAAAAAAGATTTACATGATGATGAGAAAAAAAGATTAGTAACAATAGTTGCAAACTCTCATTTATGAGCAGGTTTCGAGATTGCTTTAAGAGATTTAGAAATTAGATGAGCTTGAGATATTTTATGAATAAAACAATCATGAAAGTCTTCACAAGTTTGATTAAGTCTATATTTTCAACTTTTAGAAGAAAAAATAAAAGAACTTAAAGATTGAGATATTTGAAAAAAAATTGATTGTAAAATTGAGCTTGATATTTCTTATTATGTTTCAGATGATTTTTTTCAAAATGAAATTGATAAACTAAATTTTTTTAGAAATATTGAGTCTATAGAAACATTAGAAGATCTTGATTTTACATATAAAACTTTTATAGAATGAAATGATAATATTCCAAAAGAATTTGATAATTTATTTTTAATTTTAAAAATAAGATTAATTTT
>CAYRGR010000124.1:0-3464 GCA_964423755.1 uncultured Candidatus Peribacteria bacterium | reverse complement strand
GAAGTTGATGATTTTTTTGATTATGATTTTGAAAATCAATACAAAAATTTTGATATTTACCTGAAGTACAATGAGATTTTATATTTTCTGTAATTTGAGAAGAATTATGATTATTATGAATACTAACTATAGTAATATTATATTTATACATATGATATAGATGATTACATATTGCACTAAACACTTGAGATATATTTTGAAAATATGTTGCAACATGAATTACTTCTTGGATAATTTTACAAACATTTATAAATATATGAGTAAATTTAAATATAGTGCCCTTAACCTGAATTACATTACCGTTTATAAGCTATTGATGATCTTCTTTATTATCCTTACTAATTTGATCAGCAATACTTTTAAATATTTCCAGAAATATAGAAGATTCTAAAGAAAATATTTTTAAATTTAGAACAAGAAGAATGTATTAATAATAATATAAAACAGAAACTAGATCAATTACAAATTAATTAACACTCATGCTAAGTATAAACTAATTTATTTTAAAAAATTTTAAAATCAAAAAAGTTATTATAAACTCAAATTTACTTAAGTATAAAAAATATTTATTATAAAAAATTTGAGTTAAATAAAAATACGTTATAATACTTTATATTTAATAATAATTGGTTTTTTATTTTTTTCTTTTTAAAAACCTTTTAAATTAAACTAAGTCTCTATATTAAGAGACAATTAAACAATTTAATTAAATATAAAATCCTTAATTTATATAAAATATGATGAAAATAATTTTTATATTTACTGCATTTATCACATTTATTTCTACATCTTTTGCTGATAGTTATTTAGGAATAAGTTATGAAAAATTAAGAAATTGAGAAGTTTCTTTTGAAGATGTTCCAAAAGCAATACATGCTATTACAAATCTTATACTTTGATTTGCTACATCTATTACAATTATTATGATTATAGTATGATCATTTAAATTAATATTATCATCTTGAATATTTTGATGATCATGAGATAAAACAAAAGCAAAAGAAACTATTATAAATAGTATTATATGACTTATTGTAGCTGTTTCAGCTTGGTATATTATTAATTTATTATTTTATAATTTATAACAAAATAACTAAAATCGAAATTTTTTATATATTTAATAAAAATTAGTTTTTGATTTTTTTTAAAAAAACTCTTTAAATTAGACTATCCGCCAGCTGGCGGAGTCAAATAATTTTACTTGAGTATAATATTAATTTTTATATTTTAATCTTAATTTATATGTTTTATTGGAAATTTAATTCAAAAAAAACTAGGTGAGCTTTGTGGTATAATATAGCTATTATTGTTATGTTAATGTTTATTATATTATGATATATTATGTGATCTTATTTATTAAGTATTGTAATTTTTATATTTGCGTGAGTTTATTTACTTTTAGATAATAATTTTCCAGATATTATAGATATAAATATAAATGAATCTGGTATTAAAATTTGAACTAATCTTTATGATTATCCAAAAATAGAAAGCTTCTCTATTATTTACAATAATAATATACCTATTTTATTACAATTAAATATGAAAGTTTTTTGATTTAAAAATATTAATATTCCTTTAAATAATCAAGAAATTGATGTTGTAGCTTTAAAAAATTTTTTACTTCAATTTTTAGCAGAGAATCAAAAATGAGAACTTTGATTTATAGATAAATTAACTAATTATTTAAAATTATAATATTTCTCTTGGTCTGCTTCAATCTGATGGTCATACTATTCCCTGCTCTTCTAAAATATCAATAATTCTAGCTGCTCTACCATATCATAATTTTAACCTTCTTTGTAAAAGTGAAGTAGAAGCTTTTCATGCTTCTCTTACAATTTGTGTTGCTTGCTCTAAAATAGCCTCATCTTCATCATAATTTCAATCTGATCATGCTTTATTATTATTTAATTTTTCTCATTCTACTATACTTTTATCATAAATTTCTTCCAGCATTTTTGGATCTATAGTACGTTTGATATGATTTGCTACAAATTCTACTTCTTCAGTTTCTACTAAAACTCATTGAATACGTTCTGGCTCAATTGATCAACTAGGAGAATAAAGCATATCTCATTTTCAAAGTAAATCTTCTGCTCACATTTTATCCAAAATAGTACGAGAATCTACTTGACTTGCTACTGTAAAAGCAATACGAGATGGAATATTTGCTTTAATTAAACCAGTAATTACATCTACTGATGGTCTTTGTGTTGCTACTATTAAATGTATTCAAACAGCTCTAGCCATCTGAGCTATTCTGACAATTGAATTTTCTACCTCTTTTTTATCACCTCTCATCATAAGGTCATTTAATTCATCTATGATGATTACGATACTTGGAAGTTTTTCTTTTTTTCAAACTTTTCTATTAAATTCATCAATATTTCGAACTCTTTGAGTGGTTAACAAATCATATCTTCTCATCATTTCAACAACTGACCATTTAAGTGAATTTAAAGCTTTTTCTCTATCATTTATCACTGGTGTAAGCAAATGTGGGATTCAGTTGTAAATACCTAATTCTATTCTTTTTGGATCTATCATAATTATCCTTAGTGTATCTGGTGAATTTTTGTATAATAAACTTATAATAAATCAATTCATAGCAACAGATTTACCACTTCAAGTCTGCCCTGCAATAAGCAAATGTGGCATCTTAGCAAGATCTCATATTACATAATCTCAATTAATGTCTTTACCTACAACAAGAGCTAAATTTGATTTATGATTAATAAAAGATTTATCTTCTATAATTTCTCTAATTCAAATAATCTGTCTTTCAATATTTGGAACTTCAATACCAACAAGTCCAAGACTAGGTATTGGTGCTTGAATACGAATATTTTTAGCCTTTAATGATAATGTAAGATCTTTTTTTAAATTTTCTATTCTATTTAATTTTATTCATTCTGAAGGTTTTAGTCTGTATTGAATAACAGTAGGACCTACGGTATATCCTTTCATTTCTACATCTATTTTAAATTGTAATAATGTTCTTTTAATTTCAAGAGATTTTTGTTCGATAGCAGATTCATCTACAAAATAAGTTTTATTTATATTATTTAATAAATTTGATGGTGGAAAATCCCAAGATCAAAAATTAAAACTAGTTTGTATAGGATTTTTAATATTATCTGCTTTCTTATCATCTTTTGTTTCATTATTAAAAAAAGATTTAAAAATTCACTTTTTTTCTATTTCTATTTTTCTAGGCTGAGGTTTTAATGCTTGTATTTTTCATGTTTTTTTAAGTAATTCAATCTCTTTATTCAAAGAATCTATTTCTGTTTTGTACGATTTTTTGGAACTTTTAGTATCTTCAGATTTATCTTGTAAATCTTTTTTAAAATCCTTTACTCAATTTTTGATTGTATCTATTGAAGGTAAATTGCTGTGTATTTTTTTTAAAACATCTATATATGATATTCTAAATAAAAAATAAAAAGACAATAAAAATA
>CAYRGR010000123.1:0-3489 GCA_964423755.1 uncultured Candidatus Peribacteria bacterium | reverse complement strand
TAATTTATAAATAACCAAAAATGAAAACTTGGAATGATTATGCTAAAGATTATGATCAAAAAGTCGGAGAGACAGGTGATCTAGATCACAGAGAAACTTTAAATCCAGTTATAACTAAACTTCTAGGAAATGTACAAAAAAAAGAAATTCTTGATTTAGGATGTGGTCAAGGATATTTTTCAAGGATTTTAGCAAAACAAGAAGCTATTGTTACTGGAGTAGATCTTTCAGAAGATTTAATCAAAATAGCAAATCAAAGAAATCAAGAGCAAAGTTTGAGTATAAAATATTTTATTTCCAATGCGGCAGACCTAAATGCATTTAAAAACAATAATTTCGATATAATCGTTTCCAATATGGCTTTTATGGATATAGAAGATATTGAAAAAACATTAGAAGAATGTTCAAGAATACTAAAAAGTAATGGATATATTGTCTTTTCTTTGACAAATCCAATTTTTGGAATTTCTGAAAGAACAAAAGATGATAGTGGATTTTTTTTAAAACTTATAAAATATAGAACTAATTCTACTAT
The DNA here is from genome assembly GCA_964423755.1 of uncultured Candidatus Peribacteria bacterium. Lineage (GTDB taxonomy): Bacteria > Patescibacteriota > Gracilibacteria > BD1-5 > UBA2023 > CAYRGR01. Next base: position 2,954 of record CAYRGR010000123.1, on the reverse strand, counting down.
GACAAACGAAAATCGTGGTTATTATTTTAAGACTGTACATTATCATCGTCCAATAGGATACTATTTAAATACATTAGCAAATAATGGGTTTTATGTTACAAACTATGAAGAAATAGCAACAAAATATTTCGGAGGAGAAATTATTAAAGATAAGGATTTCTTTGATTTTATACAAGAATTTCCTTCATTTTTGATTATTAAAGCCATAAAAAAGGAATAAAATTTGCATTACTCAAGCCCTTCGGGTCGCCTATCCTCCGCTATCGCTATGGAACTTCGGATTAACCCGAAACGTTGTACGAAATATTTTGGTGGCAATTCAGTCGATAAATATATAAACTTTTATTATTTAATTTATTTATTATGTTTGATATAACTTCATTTATTAGAGAAAAAGTATTTAGAAGACCAAAAATAACTGGAGAATTTGCCTGAGAAGAACTTAGTGAAAAGCAAACTACAAAACTTGGATATCTCTTACTTTTTTGTATGTTTTGAGCGATTATTGCTTCGGCTCAATGGACTATAAGTATTATACAAAGTATTCCTGAAAAACCTACAAATATTCCATATTGTATCACTAATCTTATAGATACTTTAGATAATACAATAAATAATTATAATTATTATTGAAATTATTGATATAATGATTGTCAAATAACTTCTACAAATCCAAAGTTTGATTTTAATCCTGAATATTCAAATCTTCAAAATCCATATAATGAAATTGTTTCAATAAATAACAGTATAAATAATTTAAACTCTCAAAAAAATAATTTAGAATATAATGAAAGAACAAACCAGCAAAATTATAACACTTCATTAACAGAAAGAATTGCATGAGAAAACTCTTGATTATATGATAAAAATAATATTCAACAAGATATTAAAAATAATCGTTCAGAAATAATAAATATTGATTCTCAAATAAATTCTTTGAAATCAAAAATTGAAAATATAAAATCACAATATACTACCGAAATATCTAGTCTAAAGCAAAAACTTGATCAAGCTAATAAAGATTATAGAAATAGTTATTTGCTATATAAATTTTATGTTGCTCTCTTATCATTTTTATTTTCTATAATTGTTTTTGGTATTTTATATAAAATTTATGTAAAACAAAAAATAAAAAATTCTCCTCTTACTATTATTTTTTCCGTTGCAACATTCGCTTATTGACTAATTTTATTACAAATAGCAATTTTATTTATATGGGATATTATTCCACATAAAATATTAGAAATAATAGTTAATTTATTTAGCGTATTTACACCTTTAGTATATATAATTCAATTTTTATGGCCTATATTAATAATAGGGATTTTTTGATTTTTAGTTTATAAAATACAAAAAAGATTATACTCACCTAAAAATGTTTTAAAAAGATTTATAACTGATAAAAAATGTACTAATTGTTGAAATTGAGTAGATTTTACAAAACCTTTTTGTCCTTTATGTTCAAATGAAATACAAATTCATTGTCCTAATTGTCATGAATTAACATTAAAATGAATGCCTTATTGTTCAAACTGTTGATACCAACTACCAGAAAAAGATATTATTTCTTATAATAATATTGATATATTTGATGAAAATTTATTACAAGTATTAAAAAATATTGATACAAATAATTATAAATGAGTCAATTTTATACAAAAAAACTGAGAATCATTTTCTTTAAATAGAGAAAATATAATTAAAATAGCAATATTTATGATTAATAAATTATGAAAAAATCAATTTGAATCAAATGAATTCTTACCATATTTGAATGAATTAGTTAAGCATATAAAACAAGATAAAATTAAAGAAGATGAATTAAATAGAGTTTTATGAAAAATTAAAAACTGGGTAGAAAGTTGATGAGAGGTTGTTTTATTAAAAAAATAAGTAATAATGCAAAAGTTCATGAACATATAGTGTATTAGGAAATTAAAAAAATAGAAGATATTAAAATCTTCTATTTTTTATAATTACTTAACAAAAAATTTATAAAAAAACAAATTTTTATTAGATATAAACAAAACAATTATGCATTTGAAATAAATTAATTTTTTTTATAAAGATAAATTCTATTTTTTCAATTATCATTTTTTATAATTCTAAAAGGTTTATGATTTTTGAATTGGAAAGAATTTGAAATAATTATAGTTTTTTTTGAAATATTTTTAAAAATAAAATCCTCTATTTTATACATACATTCTGTCAATAAATATACATAAACATAATCATATCATTTTAAAGGAATTTTTAAAAAATTACCCACATAAAGATTTATATTTTTGACACCTAAAATTTTATTTAAAATTCTACCAAAAAGTATCGCTGTAAAATTTATATCATATCAGGTAGCAGATTTAAAATCATAATTTCTTATAAACATTCTTAATGCTTTACCATCTCAACATCATAAATCAATTATAGTTTTTCATTTAGGAATTTGTATATTTTTTTTTATTACAATTAAATCATCATCAAAAGATCATACAAAAGGAACTCATCAAGAAAATACGATAGAAACAAGAGATCATATAAGGTATAAACTAACACAAACGATTAAAATAAACTGAAAAAAAATTAAAAAATATAGACAAAATAGTAACATAATTTTAAAATATTTTATTTGAAATAAATCTAAAAAGTGTTTAGATATTTGAAAACCAAATTAAAAATGCTCAAATTAAAACAAAAAATAAAGAAACAATTAATATTACATTTATAAACTCTTGATTTTTTAAAGATATTTTTAATTTTTGAATATTTGTATTTAACATTTTTTGTTCTTCTTCTGTTTTAATCTTAGAACTTTCTAATAAAAATGTAGCTTTTTTATATTCCAAAAGAGATATGGAATTTTTTAAATCTGATTGTAAATTACCTATTTTGTAAGATAAATCCTGAATTATTTCATCTTTTTTTTCTATAGTTTTTATAGAACTTTCATATAATTG
>CAYRGR010000122.1:0-3497 GCA_964423755.1 uncultured Candidatus Peribacteria bacterium | reverse complement strand
AATGTTTTTTGTTCCCCCCTTCCCTTTAAAAAGTAAAGGGTTGGGATGGGTTTGGGAAGGGTTTAGGAAGGGTTGGGGAAATTGGTTTTAAAAAAGTATTAAAAAAATAAATTAATATTTATTATTATTTAATAAAGCAACATTCATATCTTTAACTACCAAAAATTTTGGATTATCAAATTGTTGCATTGAAGCAATTGTATAATCAGCAGAAATATTACTTAAAGACTGGACTTCTGCAATTCTCATATTTAATAAATTTAATTCCATAACAAGATTTCTTCTTTCTATTTCAAGATTTCTTATAACATATCATTTAGTTGCATTTATATTTAAAGTCCAAACATAATATATTCACAAAATTCATATAATTATAAGTGTAAGAATATATGTTTTTGTAAATGATAATTTGAAATTTTCCCTAGAAACTTTTCTTTCTGAAAAAAACGGAATCTTTCATTTTTTCATTACTATTAAATTTGGATTCATTATATTAATTATTAAATTAATAATTTAAGAAGTTTGTATTTGATTGATATGTAAAAGAATATCTTCTTTTGTACTTAATAATATAGCAGAAATAGGATTATCTATATTAGATTCTTTTAACATTTCTAACTGTTGATGATCTATTTGGCGTATAAAAATATCATGCATTGTATTATCTTTTTTAAAAGATCAATAAAGTCATTGCATAAATCTATTTCCATCAAAGTAATATCAATTATTTTGATCTCATGAAAAAGATGATAAATTATTATTCATATTTTTTTAATGTTAATTATTAATTTTTTTTACAGCTCTAAGCTTAGCACTTCTTGCTCTAAAATTAGATTTAATTTCTTTTGCACTTGGAGTAAGGGGTTTTTTGTATATTTTTGTTAAAATTGGTAAAGATATATCTTGACCTGTAATACTATCTTTTTTAGTTTGTATAAAACTTTGTAAAATCTGCTTTACTAATTTATCTTCTAAAGAATGAAATGTAATTACTGCTAATATTCAATCAATATCTAATAAATTTATTGCTTTTTTTAAAGATTCTTCTATATTATCAAATTCTTTATTGACTTCTATTCTTAATGCCTGAAATACTCTCAATTTAGATTTTGGATCAAAACTAGATTTTTCTATAATATTAACTAAATCAAATGTAGTTTTTATTTGTTTTTGTTTACGAATTTTAATAATTTCTTCTACAATAAATTTAGCTTTTTTTTCTTCTCAATATTGTATAAATATTTTAAAAAGATCTTTATCTGAATAATTATTAATAATATCTTTTGCTGTTAAAGAATTATTTATTTTATCAAATCTCATATCTAAATCACAATCGAGTCTAAAAGAAAATCATTTATTACTATCATCAAAATGAAAACTAGATACTCATAAATCATAATAAATAGCAGATATTTTATCAATATTCAATTTAGAAAGCTCTGAATTTAAACAAGAGAAATTAGAATTTATAAAATAAGTTTTAATATTATTTTTTTTAATAAAATCTCAAGCTTCCAAATTAATATTATCTTTAGCTATATTTAAGTTATCTTTATCTAAATCAAATCATACAAATATATCATCTTTATTTAATTTTTTAATAATACCTACAGCATGTCATCATCCTCAAATAGTAGCGTCTATTATAATATTTTTTTTGTTTTTGTGTATTTTGATTGTCTCTAAAATTTCATCAAACAATACTGGTATATGTCAAAAATGTTTTTTTTCCAATTTTGTTAAAAAAATGTTAAAAACCAAAAAATCTTTTATTTAAAATAAAACTTCGGTCTTGAATTTAATCTTTTTTGTTTTGTTGTCAAGTAAAAATAAACTTAAATTGAAAAAATGACTTGACAAATTTATTTATTTATTCAAATTTATATTGAAATAGTTTTTGACAATCTTTTAACAGAAATTATTTTTTGTTAAAAATTTGGTATTTTATTTAAACTAATTTTAGTATCTATTATATTTCATCATATATCTAAATATATTTTAATATTTCCCTTTTCTTGACTTTGTAAGTCTTGTTTAATCTTTATAAGATCTTGTTTTGTAAAATTAGAATCAATTTTGATTATATAACTTTCTTCTTTATTATTATCATCTTCATTTTCAAATACTTCATCTTTTTCTTCTTGATCTAATTTTTCATCAAATATATTAATCATAAAATTCACCTTATGCTCTTCATTAAAAAATCATAATTCTCTTGCTTGTTTTCTTGCAAAAGTAATTGTTGTGGTACGAATATTACTTGCTATTACAGATATTTCTTCATTTTGTTCATTTAACTTTAGGTATCAATCTACCAATACAAATTTATTTTCTTCAATTTGATTTACAAATTTATCATAATCTCTTGGAAAAATTGTAATATTAAATTTAAAATCAAAACTATCACAATTTATTACCAACATCATTTTTCACGCTTTAGTTTGAATCTTTCTTATATTTGTAATAACTCAAAAAAATCTAACAGTTTCTTTTTTTTCTTTAAAAGAATTATCTTTAAATTCTTGTTTTTTTTGTATAATATTATTTTCATTTAATGTAATTTCTATATCGTCTTCTTTTATTAAATCTCAATTTTCATTTAAATTATTATCGAAATTCTTAAAAAATTCTTGTTCAATAGTATATGTTTTTGATTCTAATTCTTTTTTAAATTTATAAACACTTTTAAGTCATATAGATTTTTCCTTTATATAAGATTTTAATCAATCTAAAGGATGTCATGTAATTGTATATCACATAATTTGTTTTTCTCATTTAATCTTTTCTTCAAAAGACATAGGGTCAACATTTTCTAAACTAAATTTTAAATCTATAAAAGAATCTCATCATATATCAAAAAGTCATATTTGTTTAGTTTGTTCTTTTTTTTGAATTTCTTTTAAAAAAGCAGTTATTTTTGGAATAGAAACTAGCATTGATGCTCTTTCTCAAAAATCATCTAATGCTCAACTCAAAATTAATGCTTCTAAACTTTTTTTATTTATCACATCACTTCATGTATTAAATATAAAATCAGATAAAGATTTATATTTATTAATTTTTCTAGCTCTTTTAATAGTCTCTATTGGTCAATCTCACAATCATTTTATTGCCTTTAATCAAAAACGAATATTTTTCTTATCTATATAAGTAAAATGTTTCATAGACTGATTAATATCTGGAGCTAAAACATTAATTCATTTAGATTTACACTCTTCTATTTCTTTTGTAATTCTATCCATATCTTCTTCATCTGACACCATAAGGGCTGTCATAAATTCTGTATAATAATGAGTTTTTAGATAAGCTGTTTCATAAGCTATCATAGCATAGCAAGCTGCATGAGATTTATTAAAACCATATCATGCAAACGGTTCAATAATTTCTTCAAAAATATATTTAGATAATTCTTTGGTATGTGATAAATTAATAGAAGCATTTATAAATTTTTCTTTTTGTTCCATTAATAAATCAACTTTCTTTTTTCATATAGCTCT
>CAYRGR010000121.1:0-3559 GCA_964423755.1 uncultured Candidatus Peribacteria bacterium | reverse complement strand
TTATGAAGTTTCTGTAAATATATTAAATAATAATTTTAAATTTAAATTAAAACCAGAGTGAAATATAGTTTTTGATTTAATTTTTTCAGATTCTTCTTGAGTAAAAAACGAATCATTTTTTACTTTACCTGTTTCTTTTGATGAAAAAATAAAATCTTTTCAAGAAAAATGTAAAGATGAAAAAGATTTATTAAAGCAATATAAATGTGATTTTAAAAATATATTTGAGATTATTTATTTAACAACTTGAACTGATCAATCTAATAATGATATTGAAGTAAATAATGAAGAGGATAATCTTATAAACAAAATGCCGGTTGAATTACAATTATTTGTACAAAATGAATTAATAGAAAAAGATTTTAAAAATATTTCAAATTTTTTTAATATTTGATTTAAAAATATTTTTGCTCAAATCAAGGATTGAGAATATAATATTGATATTATTAATATAAATAAAAATTTTAATTATAAAGAATCTTCTTATATTGTTGAAATTTCTTGAAAATATATTTTTAAAAGACATTCTTTTTATAATTTAAAATTAAAAATTAAACAAGAAAAAAATTATTTATTTGATTGAAAAGAGATAATAATAAAACCATCTTTAATTTTTGTAAAAGATATTGAATGAAAATTACAAAATTTATGAGATTTTATTTATTATACAAACTTAAGTTATTATCAATCTTATGATAATATAATATTTAATTTAAATACTAATGAAATATCATTAGATAATGATACTTTTAATATTAATTTACAATAATTTATGAAAAAAGCTGTAGCTATTATTATAATATGTGGTTTAATATTTTCCACTTTAATTTCTGTTATTTCTTTCGTTAATGATGATTGAAATATTAAAGAAACTCAAAATTCATCATTAAATGAAGCTAACTAAAAATTCATGCAATATATAAAATATATTTTAAATAGATTTAAAGAAATTAATTTTTTTGAATTATTTACAGTAATTCTAATTATTTTATTGCCATTTTGAGTTATTTTATCTGTATTTTTGCAATTTAAATTAGGACTTCCTAAATTTCTTATTTATAAAGAAGTTTTAATAATTTTAATTATATTTAGTTTATTTTATTTGTTTTACAAAAATAAAATTTTTCCTAAACTAACATTGATTGATTATTTAATTTTTGCTTATATATGATATTTATTAATTATTTCAATACTTAATTGATTATCAATAAAGGCATTTATTTATTGATGAAGATATGATTTTGAATTTTTAATAATATTTTTAATTTATAGACATTGATTCTTATTTTTAAAAAATAAATTAACTTATTATATAAAAATTTTTATTATATCATGATGAGTTGCTTTAATTTTTTGAATTTTAGTAAGATTTTTTTTATGAGAAGATATTTTGCTTAGTATATGATTTTCTCCTAAGTTAAGTTATTGGAATATAGGTGATAGTATACCTATTTATCATTGAATACAATGAGCAAATATAAGAAGGTTTCAATGAATTTTTGATTGACCAAATCAGGCAGCTTTTTTTATAATAATATATACATGATTAGTAATTCATGTTTTAAAAAATAAAAAAGATTTTATATTATATATAATTTTGTTTTTATTTTTTATGATAGGATTATTATTACTAACATATTCAAGAAGCTCTATTTTGTGAATGTTTACATGATTATTTTTAATATTTATTTTGCATTTCAAAAATATTATAAAGAAACATACAGGATTATTAATAGTGTTAATTATAATTTTTTTATTTTTATGATGAGTTTTTTTTATTAAATATTCTAATACTATAAATAATATTTTTTTACGAGCAGGATCATCAAAATGACATTATGAAAGAATGATAATTTGATTTGATAATTGGATAAAAAAACCTTTTTGAGCATGACTTGCTTCTAGTGGTCCTGCTTATAGAGTGACTCACGATATTACAAATATTGAAGAAAAATATTATATTCCAGAAAGTTGGTTTATACAACAATTAATAGAATGATGATTCATCTGATTTACTTTATTTTTGTTAATTATGATGTATATTTTAATTAATCTACATTATATAAGTACTCCAATTTTTACTAGTTTTGTAGCTATACTAGTTATGAATTTATTTTTACATACATTTGAAGCAGTTTATGTTTCTATTATTTTGTTTTTATTTTTATGAATGTTTTTTAATACTAAAAAAATTGTAAGACTAAATGATGATTTAAAAAACTAAAAATTAATTTGTGTTAAAAACACACTAATAATAATTTTATTTTAAGCTAAGCTATTAGTTATAAACTATTAGTTATAAGCTATTATCTACTTTTTATGAAAATAGCAATAGTACATGAAATGTTGGTTAAATTATGATGAGCAGAAAATGTAGTAAAAGATTTTTTTGATTTATTTCCAAATGCTGATTTATATACTTTAATTTATGATGAAAAAAAAGTATGATCTAAATTCCCAAAACATAAAATCAAAAAAATTCCAAAAATTACTCAATTTATTTACAAAATAACTGGTAAGCAATACCTTTGTTTACCTTTTATGAAAAATGCAATAGAAAGTTTAGATTTTAGTGAGTATGATTTAGTAATATCATCTTCTTCTTGATTTGCTCATTGATGCATCACAAAACCAGAAACAATTTTTATTGTTTATTATCATACTCCAGCAAGATTTTTATGGGATTGGACTCATAATTATACAAAAGAAATGAAACAAACAAAAACAATAAAAAGTTTTTTGTATAAAATTGCAAATAATACTATTTTAAGACCAATATTTAGTAATTTAAGAAAATGGGATTATGTAGCATGACAGAGATATGATTTTGCAATTGCTGCATCAAATCAAGTAAAACAAAGAATATATAAATATTACAAGAGAAATGCTACCACAATTTATCCTCCAGTTTATGTAGAAAATTTTAGTATTTGAGAAACTCCTCTTAGCAAAAGGTCTTATTATGTTATTGTTTCAGCATTAACAGCATTCAAGAAAATTGATTTAGCAGTTAAGGCCTTTAATCAAATGTGATATGATTTATATATTATTTGAGATTGAGAAGAAATTAATTATTTAAAAAGCATTTCCAAACCTAATATTAGGTTTTTATGATATTTATGACATAATGAACAAAATAAATATTATAGTAATGCTAGATGAGCAATAATGCCATGAAGAGATGATTTTTGAATTGTCCCTCTTGAAGCAATGGCATCTTGAGTACCAATGTTTTGATTAAGAGAATGATGATTAACAGAGACTTCCATAGAATGATTAACATGAGAATTTTTTGATTATGATGATACAGAAGAATTTAAAATAAAATTTCAAATATTTCATCAAAATATTGAAAACAATAAATATGATAAAATTAAAATTCGATCTCATGCATTAAAATTTAATAAAGATAGATTTTTATTTGAGATAAATAATTATATTAATAAAATTTATTGATTATAAAACAATCAAAAAACCAGAAAAGAAAATAATTTTTTACTTTATTAGTTACTTTTTTTTATTAATGAGAGAGCTTTTTATCTCTCCTTCAACTTATTCC
>CAYRGR010000120.1:0-3581 GCA_964423755.1 uncultured Candidatus Peribacteria bacterium | reverse complement strand
AAAAGTATAAAAACCTTTAGAATCATGTGTACTATTTTATAGATACCTGTCATCTATAGTTGATTCTAATCAATATTTATTCCAAAATAACAATATCTTCATTCTTTTTTCTGCTTCTTTATCTACAAGATTATTATATTCATAACTTATTCTTTCTAATATTTTAAATCACTTTAGATTTCTATAATTACATTCTAAAGTATTATTTATATTTAAAGTTCCCATTAATATATATATTAAACAAGTAATGTAATCGTATATTTTTACCACCCAAATAAAATTATAAGGGGTAAAAATATACTTCAAAAGACTAGTTTAGTCTTTTTCACAAATACTGCAATATGTATCTGAACTTATTTAAATCTAGAGATTTATTTTTATTTAATAGTATTTTTAATTAAGGATTATTATTCTTTATTTTATTTTGATTTATTAAAATTTAAGAATATAGTAAATCAATTAAAATTTAAAAAATAAAGATTATATTTATGTTAAATTCAGAGCAAAAAAAAGCAGTAGAATATATTGATTGATCACTTTTGATTTTAGCTTGAGCAGGTGCAGGGAAGACTCATACGCTTACAGAAAGAGTTTCTTTTATGATTAAAGAAAAAAATATTGATCCATCTAGTATTATTTGTGTTACTTTTACAAATAAAGCTGCTCGTGAAATGAAAGAAAGAATCACAAGATCGCTTTGAATTAATTTTGAAAATATTACTTTATATAATTTTAGGAATTTACCTATTATTGCAACATTTCATGCTATGTGAGTTTTTTTCTTACGTAAATTTATTACTTATATTTGATATGATAAAAATTTTGTTATTTATGATGAAGATGACAAAATTAAATTAATAAAAAATTTATTAGAGGAAAAGAATATTGATATTAAAGAATTTAATGTTCGTCAAATATCTTGAGCTATAAGTAATTCAAAAAATAATTGAATTTTAGCTAAAGATTATAGTTATAATATAAAAAATAATTTTCAATTAATTGTAAGTGAAGTTTATATTGATTATGAAAAACAATTAAAATCTTTTAATGCCTTAGATTTTGATGATATACTTTTAAAAACTTTAGAAATTTTACAAAATAAAGAAGTTTTAGAAATTTTACAAAATAAATATAAATATTTTTTAGTTGATGAATATCAGGATACAAATTTAATTCAATATAAAATAATTAAAATACTTGCCTCAAAAACAAATAATATTTGTGTTGTATGAGATGATTGGCAATGAATTTATAGTTGGAGATGAGCTAATATTGCTAATATTTTTAATTTTGAAAAAGATTATAAAAATTGTAAAATTGTAAAATTAGAACAAAATTATAGATCTACTAAAAATATTATTTCTTGAGCCAATTTTGTTATTAAAAATAACATTTGAATAATGGATAAGACCTTATGGACAGATAATATTATATGAGAAAAAATAAAAGTAATAGAAGTTAGTAATGAAATTAAAGAAGCTGAAATTATATCAGAATTAATATTAAATAATTTTGATAATAATTTATTAAATACATTTAGTAAATTACATTTTTCAAACAAATTAGATTGAGAAGATAAAATAAAATTTTGAGACAATTTATGAAATACGGCAATTCTTTATCGTACAAATGGTCAATCAAGAGTTATTGAAGAAGCTCTAATTCAAAAATGAATTCCATATATTATTTATGGATGATTAAAATTTTATGAAAGAAAAGAAATAAAAGATATATTATGATATTTAAAATTTTTATATAATCCAAACGATATTATTAATTTTAAAAGGATTATCAACTTACCTTCTCGTAAGATTTGAGTAAAAAGTATAGATGAAATTTTAAAATTTAAAAAAAATAATTCTTTATGAGTTTTTGATGTAATTAGAGATGTTTCAAATATGTTAAATTTAACTAGTCAAGCTAAAAAATGAGTTGAGTTTTTTTATGATCAATTTAAAGAATTTAAAAAATTTGCTACCGAAAATTGTGTATTAGATTTAATAAAATTTATAATTAAAAAAATTTGATATAAAGAATACTTAAAAAATGAATATGATGAAGAAGAATATGAATCAAGGATAGATAATATTATTGAACTTGAAAATGTTGCCTCAAAATATAACTGATTAGAGCCAAGTGAATCTCTAAGATTATTTTTAGAAGATATAGCTTTAATTACAGATATGGATAATTTTGATGATAAAAATTCATCTAAAGTTTCATTAATGACAATACATTTATCCAAATGACTTGAATTTGATAATGTTTTTATTACTTGAGCAGAAGAATGAATTTTTCCTCATAGTAGATCTTTATTGGAATCTGCACAATTAGAAGAAGAGCGTAGATTAATGTATGTTGCTATGACAAGAGCAAAATTTAATCTTTATATTACTAGAGCAAATGAAAGATATTTATTTTGAAATTATAGTGCAAATCCGTGTTCCAGATTTGTTAAAGAAATTCCTGAAGACTTAGTAGAACAGATAAGTATTTTAAGTAGTTTAAAGACTAATATTTTTTCAAATATAGATATTAGTTTTGATATAAATTCTACAAGTAAACCAAAAAAAAGTAAATTATTAAATAATGATATTTCAGTTTTTTTTCTTTGAGATAAAATTAAACATGTTATGTATTGAATATGAACAATAGTAAGTCTTAATTGAAATATGGCAGAAATAGCATTTTCTTGATCTGTTTGAATTAAAAAGTTTAATATTGAATTAGCACCAATAGAAAAAGTTAATTTTGAGATTTAATTTTAACAATTTGAGTCCGGACTCAAATTGTTTTGCGTTCCAATAATTTTTCCGTAATATCTTAAGATATATTTTGTCTTAATTTAAAAAATTTATAAAAAACTTGATAAATATTTGTAGAATTTGTAATTTCTAAATAATTTCATCATAAATTTACAATTTTTTTCTTAAATAAATCCTTTTGTTTTTTTCTTTCTAATATATATTTTTCTTTTTTTCATTTATTTTGAATTTGAATATTATTATAAATACTTATGTTAGTAAAATTAAATATTCAATTTATATTTAAATTATTTTCAAAATCATCAAAAATATTTATAAAAATAATATCATTTTTAATTGCTAATGCTTTAAAATATTTATCATTTAAATTTTTATATTCATCTGTTAAAATAAAAATTAAATTATTTTTAATTTCGTGTTTATAAATTTCTTTTAAAATAATTTCTAGATTAGAAATATTTACATTGTTATTTTTCTTATATTCTATAATTTTGTTTATTATAAGCCATAAATTTATTTGTCATCTTTTTGGAGGAATTTTTAATTGTATTTTTGAATCAAATAAATAAGCTCAAATTTTATCATTATTTTTAAATGAAGATAATCATAAAAGATAAAAAATTTCCAAAAGAGTATCTAGTTTTGATATATTTTTATTTTGAGTTCAAAATTGCATATTTCATCAGATATCACATACAAAAATAGTACATAATTCTCTTTCTTCTTGATATTTTTTAATAAAAGTTTTTCATGTTTTTGCAGAAGTTGACCAATCAATATATTTTATATCGTCTCATAAATTATATTCTCTTAAAT
>CAYRGR010000119.1:0-3594 GCA_964423755.1 uncultured Candidatus Peribacteria bacterium | reverse complement strand
AAAAAAATTATGAGGATCTATTGTAAGTTTGGTTGAAGATTGAAATAAAAAAATTAATGAATTAAGAACAGCTTGATCTATACCAAATGAAAATGAATTAATTATTACAACTATTCAAGATAATTCTGAATTAATTAAATTGGATTTAAAAAATCTTACAAGAGATTGATTATTTACAGTGTTTTTAGTTTTTATAATTTTATTTTTAATAATTTGAATTAAGTCAGCTCTAGTTGCATGAATTTCTGCTCCTTTGGTTTTTTTGATGACATTTACAATAATGTCTTTATCATGACAGACATTAAATTTTTTATCAATGTTTGCTTTAATTTTATCTTTATGACTTTTGGTAGATGATGCAATAGTAATAATATCTGCTATTAATCAATATAAACAAACATGAAAATTTACTACAAAAGAAGCAGCAATTCTTGTATTAAGAGATTTTAAAAAAGTATTAATTTCTACTACGCTTACTGTTGTTTGGATTTTTTCTGCAATGTTATTTATGACTTGAATAATATGAAAATTTATTTTTTCAATACCATTTATAATTACTACAACGCTTTTATCATCTTTAGTTATAGCTCTTACTATCAATCCTGCATTAGCAGTTATTTTTGATAAACCTATAATAAAAAAATGATGTTTTGGATTTTTTAGTTGAATATGTAAAAAAACTTTTATTAGTTTAGAAAAAATAGAATTATTGTATGAAAGAAGTTTAGAAAAAATTTTAGACAAAAAAACAAGAGCATTTAAATTTTTATTATTTGTGTTTTTTATTTTTATTTTAGCAATACTTCTTCCTATTACATGAGTTTTAAAAAGTGATTTTTTTCCTAGGACTAATCAAGATCTTATTTTTATAGATATAGAAAGTGAAGCAGGTACAAGATTAGAGGTAATGTCTGAATATTTAAAACCAATAGAAGAAATTTTGATAAAAGAAAAAGAAATTCAAAGTTTTACTACAATTATTGGATCTAAAACTTGATGATGAAATAAATTAAGTTGATGACAAAGTTCTAGTAATGTTGCCTGAATAAATATTAATTTAATAAAAAAGAGCTATTGACGTCAAGAAACTTCTATGTCTATTGCAGATAGGCTTAGAAATACATTAAAAAATATTAAAAATGTAAATGTTAATGTACAAGAGTTGGCATGATGACCTCCTACTTGATCAGATTTTGAAATTAAAATTTCATGAGTTGATTTTGAAATAATGAATCAAATTTGAGAAGATTTTAAAAAGATTTTATCTACAATCCCATGAACAATAAATATCGATTCTTCAAGAAAACCAGTTCCTCTAGAATTTAATTTTTCTTTTAATAAAGAAAGCTTAGCATTATATGATCTTAGTTTACCTCAAGTATGAATGTTTATAAAGTGAGTTGTTGATTGAGTAGAATCAACTAAAATATTAAAATGAAAAGATGAAATTATAGTCCGTACAAAATATGATAATATATATACGAATACTTTAGATAAAATTAAAAATTTAAAAATTAAAAACAATAAATGACAATTTGTTTATATTAGAGATTTATTGGACAATAAACTTACTCCTTCTACTAATTCTATAACAAGAATTGATCAAAAAAGGATTATTACTGTAAGTGCATGAGCAACTCAAAATACAACATGAAAACAAATTTTAACTGAATTTAATAAAAAAATATTAAACTATAAAATTCCTTCATGATATGAATTAATAATTGGTTGAGCTAATGAAGAAAATCAAAAGTCTGTAGAAAGCTTGCTTATTGCGATGATTTATTGAGTATTTTTAATTATTATAACGTTAGTAATCTTATATGATTCTTTCAAACAATCATTCTTAGTTTTAATTACAATCCCTTTATCACTTATTTGAGTATTTTTTTGACTTACTTTATTTGGTCAGCCACTTTCATTTCCCGGTCTGATTTGACTTGTTGCTCTATTTTGAATAGTTGTAAGAAACTGAATTATACTTTTTGATAAAATAAATGTAAATATAAAAGAATGAATTGAATTTAAAGAAAGTATTATTGATGCGGTAAAGACAAGATTAGAACCAGTATTTTTAACATCAATCTGTACTGTATTTGGTTTAATTCCTCTTACATTTTCAAATCCAATGTGGACTTCACTTTGACTTTCAATAATGTTTGGATTAATTGCTTCTACATTTTTTACACTTTTAGTTTTACCAGTATTGTATTTTATTTTTATAACTGATAAGAATTAGTTTTAGATTTTTACTTCCATTCAATATTGACTTCTGTATTTTTAAAAATTTCATTTTTAATACAATCTAAAAAACTTTCAAGATTTTCTCATTTAATAATAATTTTTTGAAAAAAATCGCCAGCTTTTTTGATAAATAATTCTTTATCAAAATAAATTATTTTTTCATTATTTTCATTATAAATATCAAGTTTATTTTTTAATTTAAAAATTATATCTTGCACCTTATTTTTATTTTTATGTTTTACCCAAATATAAACTAACTCTTTATATGGAGGATAAGAATATTTTAATCTTTCATTTAATGTGTAAGTCATAAAATCTTTAAAATTTCATCAAGTTAAGATTTTCAATATTTCGTTTTGTGGATTATAAGTTTGGATCATTATATTAGATCATCTTTTTATGTTATATGAAATATTATTATAAATATGTTCTTCTATATCATATTCTGGTACACACAATTCTAATTCAAAAAATAAAAATCATACAAGTCATAAATTATCAATAAATATTGTATTTATAGTTTCTGTTGCAATTATAATATCTGCTGTTTTAATATTTTCTTTAAAAAATCATTCTTTATTTATTATATCTGAATCTAATCTTAAAATATTATTTTTAGGAAAAATTGTTTTAATAGTATCTTCTATTTTTTGAGTTCAAACTCAAATTTGTATTAAATTAGTTCAATTACAATTGGGACAATTTATTGGTATAGCCTTTTCAGAATTACAACAATGACACAAAAGAATGCTTTTTGGATATTTATGAACATTCATTGATACATTACAATTTTTACATTTTATTTGATATTTACAATCTTTACACATTAAACCTCCAGCTTCTCATCTTTTGTTTAAATAAAGAAGAATTTGTTTTTTTTCTTTTAAATTATTTGCAATACTATCTATAAGGTTTTGTGTAATTAACTGTCAATAGGGAAGTAGGCTTTTATTTAAATTAATAATTGTTATCATGTTTTAGATTTTTCTTTAAAAATTAATTCTATTCAAATTCTAATTTTATAAATTCCATAAAGTTTTTTATACTTTCAAAATTATGATATACAGAGGCAAATCTAACATAAGCAACCTCGTCTATATATTTTAATTTATTTAAGATATCTTTTCAAATGCGTTTTGAAGTAATTCAAGTTTTATTTGATGCCCATTCATTTTCTAATTCATTTATCATAGTCTCTATTTTATCCATATCAATATTTCTTTTATTAAAAGCTTTTATTATACTAGAATTTAATTTATTTCTATCATACATAACTTTTTCTCAATTATTTTTTATTACCAAAAAATTTACAAATTCCATTCTTTCAAAAGTAGTAAAACGAGCCGAACA
>CAYRGR010000118.1:0-3625 GCA_964423755.1 uncultured Candidatus Peribacteria bacterium | reverse complement strand
TATATTAAATTTATCCAAATTTAATATTTTTTTTCAATACTTACATCTTGTAAAAAATACTTAATAATTTTATCATAAGTGTATCATTCTTCAGCCAAAACCTTTGCTCATGCTCAACTTATGCCTACTCAATGTCATTTTCGTCATAAATTTCAAGCTGGATCAATTACTGATTGTAAATAAGGAATATCCTCACAATCTTTTTTTCAATTTATTTCACAATATTCTTTTACAGATAAAGTTTTACCATCACTTTGATTAAAATACCAAGGTTTTATTAATTTATTATTATACATAATTATTATTCATTGCGTCTCTTTTACGGCATTAACAATATTTTGTCATCTAAGTTCAAATCAATATCATAAATATTTTTGAAATACATCTGGATCATCTGATCAATCATATATTTTTCAAGGAAATTTTCTATTTACTTTACTTGTATAATAAAGTGCATAACTTCTAGCTGCAATTATTATTGTTTTTGCTTTTTCTATATGTTCATCGTTAGACATTTCTGCAAGTCATTTTAAATAATCTTCTATTGGTAATTCATTTACTACCACCAATTGTCCATTATCATTATAAATAATCAATGTATTTCTAAATTTATTATCATTATATTTCCCTTCTTTATCCCATTCTGGAACACGATTCCAATTAGAAATTTCTAAAACTGATCAGGTAATTTTAATTGATTTCAAAACAATACTTTTATTTTTATAAAATAATTTTATTTTATTTTTACCATATTTTTGTAATGTTAAAGTATTATTTACTAATCAAGATTTATTTCATGTAAAAATTTTCATTTTTTCATTTAAAAATGATTTTACTTCTATTTTATCACTATTAAAAGATAATTTTATTTTAATATCTGGTCATAAAGAAGCTCGTGATGAAGTATTTTTAAAAGGATTTTCTATATAAGTAAATCAAGATGAATAAAGACTTCAATATTCTAACATTTCTAAAACAAGACCATATAAATTATCTCAAGGACAAGTGGTATATCAAATATCACGATGTCAAATTAAATTTTTTGTAAAATAATCTTTTATTAAACAATTTTCTCAAGATTTACATTCTTTGTGTGATATAGAAGTTTTATTTAAATCAATACCATATTTTTTTGATAAATAACCAATTAATGATTCTAATCATTCTCTTTGTGCTGGAGAAATACTACTATTTTGAAATTCTCAAATTACTCATATTCAAACTGTACTTTTATTATTCCATAAAGCATGCGCTCATACAACATAATCTCATCATGCTCTTCATTCATAAATTTTACCATCTCTTCAAACTAAATAATTATATCATATATCTCACCATCAATTAGTAATTGTATGATAATAATATATTCATTTTACCATATCAATATCATTTTTTGGACTATTAGTATTTTCTGCAGTATGATGTACGACAATTTTTTCTACTCTTTTTGTTGTCTGTATTGGCCAAACTAAAGGACGTCAATTTTCTTTTGAAATTGTTTGTACAACATTTTCTTGTAAAGGAAAATTAATATTAAGATGTTTTTTAATATTTAAATTTTTTTGTTCTCTTTGTAATTCTTGTTCAGTTTTTGTTTTAGTTGATTGAGCTTGTTTTTCAAAAATTTTTTTCCAAATTTCGCTATCTGTATATCTTAATTCTTCATTTGCTCACCATTCACTTCTAGAAATGATTTTAATTCAATTAAAATCCAAATCAGAATAAGCCATATTAACAATAAAAATTAATAATAATGTTAAGGTTAAAATTTTCTTCATCTGTAATTTAAATTTAAAAAAATAATTTATCTAAAAATAAGCTATAATATAGTTATAATTTTATTTGTAAAAATTAAATTGAGTTTTAATTTTAAAAACTCTTAATCTATTTTAATTTTTTATAAGCTCAGTATAATAAAAATTTTTCACATAACAAAAGTTTTAAAAAAATTAAATAATTTTACGTACATATATTTTTTTAAATAAAATAATTCAAACAATTAAAATTAACATTATATAAAAACTAGGATAAAACCATTCGGGTATACTATAAGATTGTGCTGGAGCTCTAAAAAAATGATCTATTAAACGAAAAATTAAATAAATTAAACTTGTAATAAGAATTGCAAATCAATCTTTTTTTGTTTTTTTTAATATAAAAATTCAAACAAAAAAAATCAAAAAACCAGTTATCATTTCATAAATTTGAGTTGGATGAACTGAATGAGATTCAAATAATTGACTAGGATTAGAAGATAATTGATATTTATGTGCAGGACTAAAAAGAGGAAAAATAATTCATATTGGCAAATTTGTTTCTTTACCAAAACAACAACCTGCTAGCAAACATCCTATTCTTCAAATTACTATTCATAATCATATAAAAGGGGAACAAATATCAAGAATTTGCCAATAATTAAATTTAAAAAATTTTGATACTAAATATACTCATAAATAAGCTCAAAATAATCATCAAATTACAGCTTGTCATTGTAAATTTAAATTAAATAACAAATTTGAATTTTCAATATAAATTTCTCTATGTAAAAAAAAATGAAATAATCTTGCTCAAATTATAGCTAATACTGATGAAGCTAAAAATAAAATCAAAAGTTTTTTCTTAAAAAATCATTTTTTTATCAAGAAAAAAAACGATAATCAAACCACAATTAACCATCAAGATATAAAGCATAACCTGTAAGAATTAATAACGAATCAAAAAAAATTTATTTCTGGAAGCATTTTAAAAATAAAAAGTTAAGGAACTTTATAATTTGTAATATAAACAAAAATTATGAGAAAAAATACACTTATTTATTTAGTTTATCTAAAGTTTTTACTTCTTTATTTTCTTTAACTTGTTTTATTTTTGATTTATTAAATTTTAAATCAACTATTATTTTTGCTTTTCATCAACCAAAAGTAATATTAAAAGTTCAATTTAATAAATAAGCCTTATCATCATCTGATGCCTGAAGTGATAATTTTCAAGTTGCTCAATCTTTTGACATAGATGCACTTATTATTCAATTAGAATAAGTAAAATTCATAGGATCTAATTTTCAATCTTTAAATTTTACATTTATTAATCAATAATCTACTCATTTTGGTGTAATTATAGCAGTGGCTGGTATTACTTTTCATTTTAACATTCTTAGATCAAAAGTAAAATCACATCATCATTCCAATCAATCTTTTTTTGGTTTATTTTTAGCAGCTTCTATTTGTGATATCATATCTTGAGATAAAATAACATCTTTTATAGTCATATTTCAATTAAGCCATTCTCAAGCTAAACTACTAAGATCAGGAGCTATAATAATTTTAAATCTATCTTTAAGAAATTCTGCGTATTTTTTTGGGCCATCAGGTCTATCAAACCAAAGACGAGCACCTTGAGCAATGTCGTTAACTGATATTTTTTTATCCATAATCAATCATGTTTTTTCTGATAATTCAAGACGTTTTGTATCTTTCATCATTTTTTCTGCAAAATGATAAAGTACATTAAGCCTGGTTTCGTAATCAAATCCTTTTTCTAGTCCAGCTGGAGCTTTTGTGCTATCAAATAAATCATTATCCTTAAAAGTTTGTACTAATAATCTCAATTTTTCTTCTTCTTTTTT
>CAYRGR010000117.1:0-3662 GCA_964423755.1 uncultured Candidatus Peribacteria bacterium | reverse complement strand
TTTTTGTGCTCCCTTCCCTTTAAAAAGTAAAAGGTTGGGAATAGGTTTGGAATGATGAATTCTCTTTCAAAAATTAAAACAATTCTCTTAATTTATTTTAATTTACTTTGATTAGCTAATAGCTAATCAATTATATATGAATATTTTGAGATATCAAAAAAAAAAAAAGGATGTAGAAAAAAATTAAAATTAAGCCATAATTATCAAAAAGTTAAAAGATCTTTTTGACAAAACGTATTTTATTCTTATAAAGTAATTATATATTTTATAAAAAATATTTTTGATAAAATGTCTTTATATAATTCAAAAGAAACTAGATTAAGCTCTAGTTTGCAAATGCAAGAAAATAATAAAATTGATGAAAGATTAGAAAAACATAAAGATTGACAAAAAAATAAAAGTATAGAAGAAGAAAGTTTAAATAAACAAATTTGATTTAATTGATATCAATTTGATTTAAGTGATTGTATTTCTGAACAATGAAATAGACTTGAATTGTGGCATATATTAAATCCAATTAAAAATATTATAAATATTTTTGCAGATAAATTTAATCCTAAAATAAAGGAAGATATAGATCTTATATATACATTAAATAATTTATCAGAAAAGGCTGTATATATG
This sequence comes from uncultured Candidatus Peribacteria bacterium, assembly GCA_964423755.1. Classification (GTDB taxonomy): domain Bacteria; phylum Patescibacteriota; class Gracilibacteria; order BD1-5; family UBA2023; genus CAYRGR01. The sequence continues at coordinate 3,038 of CAYRGR010000117.1, read as the reverse complement.
CAAAAAATATTTAACCCTCCTCCTTTTAAAAAAGATCTTACTAGACTTAGTGTACCTCCTATAATTTCAGTTTTTATAGAACCTTTAAATAAATGACAAGAGGGTTTTGTATTGGCAAATGATATATATTTAAAATTTAATAAGTTAGAATCTAATAAACATGCTTTAGAATTAGATATAAAATGAGAATTATTTAAATATTTATATAAAGATAATTGTGAAAAAGTCAGAGCAAAGGTTGCTACTATTATAGATTCTTGAGGTTATAAATATTATGATTTGGAAGCAGAGCAAACATGAAGAATGTTAAGGTGGAATTCTATTAAAAATAAAATTTATTGAGGTTCTATTAGAACTGCTGAAGATATATCTAAGACACCATTTTTAAGATATGATGAAAAAGAACAATTATTATTAGAAAAAACAGATTTTTTACCTCTTTGATTTCATGATTCTGTTGATAGTTTTTATAAAATTATGCAAAAATATATTAATACAGAAAATATACGTAAAATATTAAAAGATTTTGCAAAACCAGAAGAATTATCAAAAGATTTAGAAAATATCGATATATTATTTACTTGAGATTTACTTATACAACAAATTAAAAAATGTATTGAATGAATACTTGCTGATAAAGAAATTAATATAAAAAAATCTTATATAACAAATTTTTATGAACTTATAAAATTAAGTAGTGAGTTTGAAAGACTTTATAAAAAACTTAGTTATATTAGTTCAGTTTGAGATATTATTTTTGATGAATCACCCTTTTTTATGACTATTTTTAAAGATTGAGAATTGGCACATGCAAATAAATCTTATGTTTTTGCTACTTGATATTCTATACAAGAATTACAAAATTTAAAAGGACAAAAATTTTTGGATGCTTTTTATCAGATACCAGAAGAAAGAATACGTGCTATGAAAAAATTAAAAGATCTAAAACCTTGATGACATTATCATGATATTTTTAAATTTAAAAGAAAAGAAAAATTAGTAGGATTTCCTGAATTTAGAAAAATTGCTTGGGATACACATGGTACATTTGAAAATTCTTCACTTAGAATTTGAACATCTTTTTTGATATAATAAATTTAAAATTAAAAACAAAAATTATTAAAATTTTATTATTTAAAAATTTCTGTCTGTTGTCAAAATTTATTGCATTTCAAAAATTTTTATTATAATTAATTAACTTTATTTAAAGATAAATAGATTTTTTATTTTTTAAAATCTTTTTTAACCAAATATATATGACTTTATTGTTAGTCTATCTTTTTACTGCTCTCATTTTTTCTTTCTTATGTTCTTTGGTTGAAGCTACATTACTATCAATACCAATTTCATTTTTAAAAGCAAAAGTTAGACATTGAGATAAAAATGCTATTAAATTTATAGAATTAAAAGAAGATATAAATAAACCTATTTCTGCAATTTTAACCATAAATACTATTGCTCACACAGTATGAGCTGCTTGAGTTTGATCACAGGCAACTATTATTTTTTGAGAAGCTTATTTTTGAATAATATCAGCAATTTTAACATTACTTATTCTTATTTTTACAGAAATTATTCCAAAAACTATCTGAGCTACATATTATAAAGAATTATCTTTAATTGCTTTTAAAATAATAAAAGTAATGATGTTTATAACATATCCTTTTATATTAATTTCAGTATATATATCACGAATATTCACAAAAGAATGAATCAATTTAACCACTTCTAGAGAAGAAATATCTGCATTAGCAAATATATGAACTGAAGAATGAATTTTTTTAGATAAAGAAAATAAAATTATACAGAATCTTATTAAACTAAGAAATATTACATTGTATGATATAATGACTCCCAGAGTAGTTGTTGTAAGTGCTAATGAAGAGATGACTTTACAAGAGTTTTTAAATAAAAAAGATTTCCTACATTTTTCTAGAATTCCTATTTATAATAATACTACCGACAATATTACTTGATATGTTTTTAGAGAATTAGTATTTGAAAAACTAGCTGAAGATCAATTTAATCTAAAATTAAAAGATATTAAAAGAGAAATTATTTGTATAAATGAATCAAAAACATTATTTAATGCCTGGGAACAATTATTAAGTCAAAAAGAACATATAGCTTTAGTTATTGATTCATATTGATGAATGGATGGTGTCATAACTTTAGAAGATATTATTGAAACATTATTATGATTTGAAATACTTGATGAAAAAGATAAGATTGAAGATATGCAAAAATATGCTTTAGAAAAATGGAAAATAAGACAAAAAAAATATAATTATTTATATAAAAAAGAAGACGAAATCATTATACCTGATGAAAATTGTTCGACTCCGCCAGCTGGCGGATAGTCTAATTTAAAGGGTTTTTTTAAAAGAAAAAAATTGAAAGCCAATTCTTATTATGTATAACTAAAATTATTACATTTTTATTTTTTTAATTTTATAACTTATGAAAAAATTTTTTTTAGTTTTGTTAATTTTAATTTCTTTTACAAGTAGTGTTTATTCTTATGATCTTAATATAAAAGATTCTCTTAAAGCAATTAATATTACAAATAAGATTGAAAGCTTTATAACAAAAAAATGAGAGATATATAGAGAAATCTATATGAAACAATTAAATACACTTAAAAATAAGTATAAAAATAATGAAAAAATTCAAGCAATTTTAGATATCGTTAATGATAATATTAAAAATTCTTCTAAAATTCAAATTCAAAACAAAATACTTTCTGAATTAGATAATATTTGAATTCCAGATTTAAATTTTTTGTATTCGACTTGAGCTATTGAGAATTATCCATTTTTACTTAAAAAATTGTTGGAAGAAAAAAAAGATAGTTTTCATAAATTAATTAAAATTCCAGAATCTAAAATTCATTTTTCATTAATTAATAGATTTAATCAAGATGATAAATTGTTTTATTTATATTGATTATTAAATCATTATAATGATGTAAATTGAAGTGATGAGCTAAGAAATATGATAGAAATGTTTCAAGATGAGCTTACTTCATTTTCAAATGA
>CAYRGR010000116.1:0-3673 GCA_964423755.1 uncultured Candidatus Peribacteria bacterium | reverse complement strand
GTGGATAATTATAAAGATTATATTTTTATAGTTATTAATTTTCCTAAATATGATATGAAAACAAAAAGATATTTAAATAATGAGTTTAATATCTTTATATCAAAATATTTTCTTATTACTGTAAGATATTATAATACCTCTCATATTGATTTGGTTTTTGATAGATATAAAGAAAAAAAAGTTAATAAAAATGAAATTAATTCTTGATATATTCTATATAATATAATTGATGCTATGCTTGATAAAGCATTTAAAGTACTTGATAGACAAAAAAAAGATTTGAGACAATTAGAATCACTTTTATTTTCTAAAAAAGAAAAAAATCTTATTAATGAAATAATGATAAAAAAAAGAAATATTATTACTTTAAAACACATATTTGCTCCACAAATTCAAGTATTAAAAATGCTAGAAAATAGTATGAATGATTTATTTAAAAATGAAATTGAGCTTTATTTTGAAAATATTATAGATAAGCTAGAAAAAATATCTTCAGAAATTTTTATAATTCAAGAAAATATTGAATCAATGGAAGATACTTTAAAATCAATTTTTGATATGCAAACAAGTATAGCTGTAAAATATCTTACAATATTTTCTGCTTTTATGTTACCTCTTACTTTGGTTACATGATTTTTTGGTATGAATCTAAAAACTGCACCTTTCGAAGATTTTTTAGTTTATTCATCTTTTATTATAGCAATGATTATAATGTGATTGTTATTAATTTTTTTAATGAGAAAGAGTAAAATATAGACAGGGTCTTAAAAATCTTAAACAGTTTATTTATAATGATGAAAAATATATTTACTGCAAAAATAGGTGAATTTATACAAGGTTTAAAATTTAATTTGACTTAAACAATTATTTTATATAATGATTACCAAATTAAATTAAAAACTAAAGATAAAATATGTCAAAAAACCTCTACAATAACATACTACGCTCGTACAAAAAAATAGAACAACAATCTAGTAAAAACTGATTCATATTGAATCAGTTTTTTTTAACTAAAAAATTTAGACCCAGAAAAGATATACTATATAACATTGCCAAAAACGCCGGAAGTATTTCTTCCGGTTTTTTTATACTTTATTTCTTAACCAAAACAAAAATAGAAACATAAACATAAACAAAGATAAAAACATAAATAAAAAACAAAAATTACAAAATTTTATATCTTAACTTTAAAAAAATTATGACAATAAATAACCCTATGGAATTTCAAGAAGAAATTCAAAAAACTGCAGAAACTAATCAAGTTTTAGATAAACAAAAAAATGAAAAAATATTGGCAGTAAAAAATAATTTTAAAAAAATTAATGAATATATTAATATACAAATGACTTGAGCAACTACTGATGTTACTAGATGATTGGAATGAAATATAAATAAATTAAAATTAGAAAATAGGTTTTTATGAAAAGAAATAAATCAAATAATAAAAGAGTGACGCTCTAATAAAAATATATTATAACAACTAACAATCATTAATATGAAAAATTTTACTCAAAAATTTTGAAATAAACCAATTATAGGCATGATACATGTTTGAGCTTTGCCATGAACTCCAAAAAGTGATAATAATATGAAAAAAATATTAGAAAAAGTTAAACATGAAGCTAATATTTATAAAAAATATTGATTAGATTCTGTAATGATTGAAAATATGCATGATACTCCATATATGAATAAAGTGATTTGACCAGAAATTACAGCAGCAATGACTGCGGTATGACTAGAAATAAGAAGAATCTTCGATAAAATTCCACTTTGAATCCAAATACTTGCAGCTGGTAATAAAGAAGCGCTAGCAGTTGCAAAAGCATGTGATTTAGACTTTATAAGAGCTGAAGGATTTGTTTTTGGACATGTAGCTGATGAATGATATATAGAATCATGTGCCTGAGAACTTTTAAGATATAGAAAATATATTTGAGCTGAGAATATAATGATTTTTACAGATATAAAGAAAAAACATAGCTCACACACGATAACAAATGACGTAAGTATATGAGAGACAGCCCATGCAGCAGAATTTTTTATGAGCAATTGAGTTATAGTAACTTGAGTTGCGACATGATCAGAAGCAAGTGTGGAAGAAATAGAACAAGTTAAAAAATCAGTTCATATTCCAGTATTAGTATGATCTTGAGTTAATTATGATAATCTAGAAAATTATATGAAATCAAGCGATTGAATAATAATTGGATCATATTTTAAGAAAAATTCTTACTGGGAAAATGAAATTGATGAAAAAAGAGTTGAAAAATTCATGGAAAAAGTCAGATTTTTGAGAAAATAAATTATATAACCAATTTAAATAGTATGAGTCAAAAAATAATTTTACAATAAAAAAAATTTTATTATTTAAAAATAAATTTTAATTATTAACTTATAAATATTATGAATAATAAAGAAAAGCATGAACAAGATTCAATAAATAATGTTGAATTATGAAGTAATGTTCAATCTTGTATAAAAGGAGTAGTAAAATCTGTAGAACAAATAATTGCCGTAATAAATACCGAATTTTGAGTAACATATTTAGATATTCAAAATGAATGGTTACCAAAGCTAAAAGAATGAGATTTAATAGAAGTAAATAATGGCAAAATTTATATAAATAATGGCAAAATTGTTACCATTCCAAATCAATTAATTGTTATTAATGAGGAAATTTTTAGCAAAAATAAATATTTTGAAAAAATTGAAAAAGAAAGACAAATTTTGAAAAAGAGAGAAGAAGATAAAAAATTAGCCCAAAAATTATTTGAAGAACATAAAAAATGATTTGATGAACAATTAATAAAATATAAGCATATATGGGAAAGATATATTGGTCATGAAAGATGGAGAAAAGAAAATTTTTGTCTAACAGAAGAATTTATTTCAGAAACTATTAATAAGTTTAATAGCATAAAAGAAAAAGTTTTAAATAAAGCAATAAATGATTTTAATTATTGTAATATTCTTCCAGTAGTACCTGAAGAATTATTATCTCTAGAAGATCAATTGGAAAGTTGTGAAGATTTTATGATTTGGACAGAAATGAATATTAAAGATAATAAAAATGTTATTGATGTACCAAAAGATATATATTATATTTTTGATATTCAACATCATGATTCTAAAGATTTTTTGGAAATAAGTAATAATTTAAACAAAAATAATCGCAGATTTCTTACTACTGCCGAAGTATTGGCAAGTATTTGTCATGGGCATATTGCAAATGATATTAAAATACTTGGTTCAGTTTGTAATTGAAACTCAACACCAATGTTATCTAATTATAACAAATGTGAGTGGGATGATTACAATAAACGTTATAGAGAATTTAATTGATTATTATTGTGGTCTATGGATTATACAAAATATATATTTTTAACCTGTAGTAAAGAAATTTCTACAATAATATAAAATATTATAATGAATAACATATAAATGTGATTAAAAAAATTTTATTATATTAAATTTTAATTCTTAACTTTAAAATTATGCAAACATTAGAATCTAAAGATTTAAAAACATCGTATGATGCAAATGAGAACAAAATACTTCCTTCATCTTCAAGTAGTTCTAGTATTACATTAAACAAGATATTTTCAAAAGAAGAAGAGATAGAAGCAAATAAAGATAAATTAGATTTAAAACCAAATATAGATTTTGTTTC